>JABMQR010000160.1 GCA_013202335.1 Bacteroidota bacterium | reverse complement strand
GTTATCTCATTGATAAACCTATTTAAACAAAAGAATTATTCGAACAAAAAACTTTTTCACATTTTTTAGTGAATATTTTATAGCTAATTTCTTTCTGCCCGTAGCTTTCCAGCTGGTAGAATCCTACCGGCTTCCGGTCAGTTTATAAGATATCCACAGAGAATAATAAATGGATTTATGTTTTATTACCCTTTCAGCCCGCTGAAGGAAACACCTTCCATGTAGTACTTACTGAAAATAAAGAATAGTACAAGCACTGGAAACGCATTAAACATGGCTCCGACAAGAGTCAAATTCCATTTAGTCTGGTACTGCTGCTGAAAAGTCATAAGAGCAACATTCAGTGTCCACATGCTTACTTTGCTTAAGTACAGCAAGGCCTCCATGAAGTTATTCCACATTGACTGAAACTTTAGAATGAAAAGGGTCAGCAATGCAGGCTTGGATAAGGGAATAATTACATTTCTGAAGATGTCAAGATAATTGGCACCATCAATTTTACATGCATCTTCAAGTTCACCCGGAATTGATCTAAAATATTGGGTTAAAAGAAATATACCGAAAGCATCTACAGCTCCTGGTATAATGAGCGCCCAATAGGTATTAATAAGATGAATCTTTGCCATAAATACGTATTTTGGGACAAGTGTAACTATTCCTGGAAGCATCATAGATGAGAGCATAAACGTAAATATGATATTTTTCCCCTTGAATTTTAATCGCGCAAAGGCATATCCGCTCATCGCACAAAAAAGCACTTGCAGAGTCGCTGTCAGCACTGAAAGAAATGCTGTATTGAATAACCATCTCGGGAATGTCCCGCCCCTCCCCAGATCAGTATTCCATGTATCTACCCAGTTTTTCCACAACCATTTAGCAGGAAAAAATTTCGGAGGCCAGGATATTATTTCAATATTTGTCTTGAAGGTACCAAGAAACGAGAGAATAAATGGTGTAAACAGAATTACAGATATCGCTGCGAGGACGAGATACCTTACACTTAACATCAATTTCCTGGAATTACCTTTTGTTCTATGAATTACAATTGTTCTTTCCATAATCAATACAGCTCCGTTTTTTCTTCAATGAATTTCCGCTGAATATAGGTAAATACAAATATCACAACGGCAAGTATGAAGGCCATAGCCGCACCATATCCGGCACGTATGGGGCCATTAGTACCAAGTGTCTCTGTATAGATCTGGTAAACCGGTGTCATGGTAGTCCCCAGAGGTCCTCCTGCGGTCATGATTTTTACGTAATCAAACATTTGGATACATCCCATAGTTCCGAGTACCACAACCAGCAGCATTATCGGTCTCAGCATAGGCAGGGTGATTTTCCAGAATTGTTTCCACTGGGTTGCCCCATCAATTGATGCCGATTCATAAAGTGATGGAGGAATATTCACAAGAGCTGCAAGAAACATAATCATAAAAGTAGGTGATGTGGTATATACGGCCTGAACCATCAAAGCCATCCAGGTAACACTCGGACCGTGAAAGTACCATTGAGTAAATGGAATATCGCCGCCGAATGCCCGGGCAATCAGCTGAAACAGACCGGTAGGATTATTAAGCCATTCTACAGAACTCCACTCCCCGCCAAAAACTTTCGCAATATTACTCATAAAAAGATTGATATACCCGGTTTTCAGATATAACCACCAGAATATCATGGAAATAACTACAGATGATGTAACACTGGGTGCATAGAAAAAGGTCCTGAAAAACTGTTTTCCAGGGATTGGCTTGAAGAGAATAACAGCCATAAATACCGCAATGAATGTCTGAAAAAATACCACCAGCACCGTATACCAGGTAATATTCAGGAAGCCCCGCCAAAAATCTTCTGACTTAAAAGCTTTGATATAATTAGCCAGACCGACAAACTCGGGACGTTGAAATATATTCCATGTATGCAGGCTGATATATAAGGCAAACAGTATCATCCCTATGGTAAATACTATGGTCATAATCAGATAGGGTGAAATAAACAGGTATGCGGCAGTCTGTTCAACACTCCGCATTTTACTCAACGAAGATTGCTTGTTTTTCAAAATCTCCCCCATGACAAAATTAAAACAGGGCAGGAGAAAACATTCTCCTGCCCTGACAGTAAAATTCTACTCACCAGCTAATATTGCATTCACTTTTCTATCAGCCTCTGCAAAGGAGTCTTCAATACCCATAGCATCAAGATATGTCCTCTCCAGTGCCTTTGAGACCTGATCGTTTATTTTACCTGTATTCGGTCCCCAGTAAGCGACTTTCCCAACAAGCCCGCCTGCTGAGATTGCCCTGTCATTAGGGTCAACGATAAGATTCAACTGATCAGGATGTGCTGGGTATGCAAAACCTGTTTTAGTAACTTCTGCCTGATTTTCACGGCTTGTGATAAACAGGGTAAAGGCAGCTGCGGCCTTTGGGTATGCTGTCCCGGCATTTACTCCGATTGCGTTGGTAAATATTACATTGGATCTATTGCCTGCATTACTCTTTGCAACTTGTACCGCTTTCCAGTTAACATCGGGAAAATCATTTCTCATGTAGTTAACCATCCAGCCGCCTTCGTAAGTCATGGCAATTAATTCTTTACCTATAGCTTCGCCGCACCAGCCTGCTCCTACATCTGCGCTTGTTACGAGAACTCCATCATTTTTCATTTTCATGATAAACTCTGCTGCCTTTTTTACCACTGGTGTATCGAGTGCTGCTTCGGTAAAAGCTTCATTTGTATAGGCTCCGCCATCTGCAAAAGCCCAGGGTGCAAATCTGGCCCAGTCCGCATTCTGGCCAAATCCCGCATAATCGGTCTTTTCAGAGATTGTTTTTGCCGCATTGTACAGGTCATCCCAGTCCCAGTCATCAGTAGGTTCTGCTATACCTGCAGCCTCAAAAGCTTCGGGGAGATATACAAGACCTAATGTACCCCAGTCTTTCGGCAAGCCATAGGTATTATCATCATGGGTAAAGATTGAGAGCAGGGATACAATATAGTCTTCCCTGGTCACAGATGCTTCTTCCATATAGCTGTCCAGAGCCATGAGCTGTCCTGTCGTACCGAATGCCGTCATTAACTGATCATCAACATAGAACACATCCGGTGCGGTTCCTCCTGCCATCATAGCCTTGAGTTTCGTCTGAAAATCAGCCGGTATGGGTTGATAATCTACCGTTACATCTGGATAGATTTTGTTAAACCGCTCTATCCCGTCAATATAAATTTGCTGCTCAGTGGCATCACCCCAACCGGAAAACACAATTTCTGCTCCAGCCTCAACCGGGAATTTTGTGTAACTGGTAGGATCTGCCCCTGCCATCGTCAATTCTGCGGATCCAACTTCCTCCTGGCCGCCTGCAGAGAGCATGGTCCCTGCAAATATGACCAAAAGCACCAAGATCAATGTTACTACTCTTTTCATCGTCGCCTCCTTTTTTAAACCGCTTCCAGCGATTTATAACGCAAATCAATAATATTTCCAAAATCCAAAGCGCTTTGGAAATTCTCCAAAAAAATACTCTGAAATATACCTTCCACCCACAGGTTTGCTGACACAGCACAGAGAAAAGTTTCAGGCAGAATCTCGAATTATCAGCTCTACATCAATCTGTTTTCTTTTGGGAATATAGTCGGGCTGCTCAATAATTCGGTGCAGCAGTTTAGCCCCTTGATATCCCATCTCGAATTTATGCTGCCGTACCGTTGTTAAACCGGGTTGGGAATGTTCTGCAAAAAAAACATCATCGAAACCAATTACCGCAATATCATCGGGAACTTTTAGCCCCTGCTCATTTAGTGCTTTTATTGCACCGACAGCCATGAGGTCGGAAGCAGCAAAGATAGCAGAAATGTGCTGATTTTTCTTAATCAAAATGTTCGCGGCTTCATAGCCTCCTGCTTTCGTATAGTCACTGTCTATAGTAATTCCCGGATTATAGGGAAGACCATTCTCTTTCAGTGCAATCTTATATCCATCCAGCCGAACCTGACTGATTGCTGCCAGATTGTGTCCGTTTATAAATGCGATATGCTCATGTCCCTTTAAAACAAGGTAATTAATGGCAAGTTTGCAGCCTTTAATATTATCAGATTCAATATATGAGATTCTTTTCCCTGATAAAGGATAATCAATCGCAACAGCAGGCAGAAAATCTTCTTTAAGTTCCTTAATAAAGGAATCATCAGTCCTGATACCCACAACAAAAAGACCATCTACTCCACGTGAATAGCACATATTCTTCAAAGATTCCTGTTTTCTGTTTCTGTTGTTTTCAGGAATAATGATAAGGTCATATGGGGTATTCCCAAAAAAATTTCTCACTCCGGCAATTACTTCAAATGTGAAGGATTGATATGAAATTGATTCGTTGTAATCATCATATAGTAAGCTTATAAAATGACTCTTCTTCAAAGCCAGATTCTTAGCCATACGATGCGGAATATACCCCATTTCTTTTGCGGTTTTTTTTACCAATTCCTTTGTTACAGGACTTACTTCACTGTAATCGTTTAATGCCCTTGATACTGTCGTGAGAGAAATATTAAGTTTTTCTGCTATATCAATTAATTTTATCACATTCCCTGCTTTCAAAGCGCTTTGACTCTTGTTCCAGTATTACATCGTATTAGCGTGTTGTCAAGCATTATTTCAAAGCGCTTTGGAAAATGATGCAGCTTCAACAATGGCTGCAAAAAATCAGCAGGATTTATTGATTTGCTAAAAGTAACTTTCTCGTATTTATGCCGGGTTGGTTTTTAGATTTCCCCAGTTTTTGACAACCTGGCTTTTATTCTTTATAAATATCAGGTATAACTATCAAGTAAGAAGGAATTTTAAAATGCAGCCATCAAAAAGAATTCAGAATATTGCAGCATCCCCCATCAGAAAGCTCAGTCCATACGCTGATTCTGCAAAAGCTCAGGGGAAAAAAGTCTATCACCTTAATATCGGTCAGCCCGATATCAAAACACCTGAAAATGTGATTAAAGCTATTCAAAATTTTGATCATGATATTCTTGCTTACGGTCCTTCTGAAGGTTTGCATGCCTATAGAGATGCCCTCCCCGCTTATTATAAACGCTATGATATAGATATTGTTCCGGAAGATATTCTGGTAACCACCGCAGGCAGTGAGGCTATTCTTTTCACCATGCTTGCGACTTGCAACCCAGGTGATGAAATCATCATGCCTGAACCTTTCTATACCAACTACGGCGGGTTTGCTGCAATGGCCGGCGTCATCATTGTTCCATTAACAACCAGAATCGAAGACAACTTCGAGCTGCCCTCTCCTGCGGAATTCGAGGCGAAAATCACCGATAAAACCAGAGCCATTATGATCTGCAGTCCAAGTAATCCAACTGGCGGTGTCTATCCCAGAGAATCAATTGAACAGTTGGTAGAGTTAGCTAATAAAAACGATATTTTCCTGATTGCCGATGAAGTATACCGGGAGTTTGTGTTTGATGGAATTCCACCGTTAAGTATCCTCGATTTTCCCGAGATTCCTGACCTGGCAATAGTAGTTGACAGTATATCAAAACGATTCAGTATGTGTGGTGCAAGAATTGGATCTATCATCAGTAGAAATCATGCATTACTGGAACAGATTCTAAAGCTTGGCCAGATTCGGCTCTGCCCTCCCACTATTGCACAGATTGCTGCAAAAGCTGCGATTGAGACCCCCGAATCTTATGGGAAAGCAGTTATTGCTGAGTACCAGAAGCGTCGTGATGTTGCCTATGAAGCACTCTCATCAATACCAGGAGTAGTCACATGCAAACCGCAGGGTGCTTTCTATATGATTGCAAAACTCCCTGTGGATGATGCGGAAAAATTTGCCATATTCATGCTTAAGGATTTCTCTCTGGATAATGAGACGGTGATGATCACCCCGGCAGCGGGTTTCTACAGAACCCCTGGAATGGGTATTGATGAGATACGCCTTGCCTTTGTACTGAATGTGACAGACCTAAATCGGTCTGCTGAATTGTTACGAGCTGGTTTGCTGGCGTATAATAATCAGTAGGTACTAATGCAATTTTACACTGACAACATATAACAGCGTATCCTACATACTAAAAAGTACTGAAATAAGAGTTTTTTTCAGATCATACCGGTATTGTGCTGTCAGAGTTCGATATTTCAACAACAATAGCAAAGCAAAATTTGAAACTTAATAATCTACGGTTAACTCTGGTTTTTGTTAAATCAAATGATTCCTGGCCTATAGAGCATAAACACATATCACTTCCCACAGACGCTCATGATAATGATGAAGCCTATCCGGTAAAAGAGCTGGAAGAGAGAATGGTTGTCCTTCAAAAACTTGTTGAAGAAAAAACTGAAGAACTAAAAGTAAAAAACAATGAATTGAAATCAGCTCTTGCTAATATAAATTATTAAGCGGATTTCTCCCTATCTGCTCTTTCTGTAAAAATATACGGGATGATGCAGGTTACTGGAAAACTATTGAAGAATATATCAGTGCCAATTCAGAAGTGGATTTCAGTCACAGCATCTGCCCGGATTGTGTAAAAAAGCATTATTCTGATTTGTAATAGTAGTGTTCACAAGCGTGGATACGGCCTTTTCCAGAGATTATTATCATTGTTTTCAATAATAAAACACATCTGAAATACCATTAGAGTGAGATGGCCTGGGTACAGGCTGAGTACAGGCTGAGTGCAGGCTGAGTACAGGCTGAGTTCAGGATTAATAAATATCCAGTATTCAAACATACATTTATCTATATCCACGCTTGTGAACACTATATAAAACATACTTGTTCAATTTCCGGTAGCTAAAAGAATCTACCAATGTTAAATTCTATTTATTAGTTCAGAGTGCTGGTAGAAATGTAAAGGCTTCAACAGGAGATGTATGATATGGAAAAATTGACATTTCAAGAAAAATATAACGCAATTACCAAAATGGATTCATCCTATGAAGGGATTATTATAACAGCAGTGAAAACAACCGGAATATTTTGCAGACCCACCTGCAGAGCAAGAAAACCGAAACCTGAGAATGTTGAGTTTTATAATACAGTTCAGGAAGCCCTTCAAA
This sequence comes from Bacteroidota bacterium, assembly GCA_013202335.1. Next base: position 6,598 of record JABMQR010000160.1, on the reverse strand, counting down.
ATGGATACCGACCCTGTAAAATTTGTAAACCGATGGAGAAACAGGATGAAACCCCGGAATACATCAGGAATATTCTGCAGGAGCTTCAAGAAAACAGCTACTTACGAATCAAGGATTATGATTTGTGGAAGAGAGGTATTGAACCAAGCCAGATTCGACGATGGTTTAAGAAGTATCATAATATGACTTTCCACTCCTACCAGAGAATGCTTCGTATTAATGCAGCTTTTAACAGCATTAAGCAGGGTAACAGTGTAACAACCGCAGCATTTAGCAGTGGCTATGAGTCTTTGAGCAGCTTTAATGAAGGGTACCGTTCCATTTTCGGGGAACCGCCCACGAAGACACAAGAGAAATCTGTTCTAAACATCGTGCGATTTACCACACCAATTGGCCCCATGTTTGCATGTGCCAGTAGTACGGGTGTGTGCCTACTTGAATTTACTGATCGAAGGATGCTGGAGACGGAGTTCAAGGATCTCTGCAGGAGACTGAATGCGGCCATCCTTCCGGGGGAAAATATTCATCTGAGTCAAGTTCAATCCGAGGTCGGAGAGTACTTTTCCGGTAAAAGAAAGAGTTTTACAGTACCACTGCATACCCCGGGTACTGAATTTCAGAATTTGGTATGGTCTATGCTTCAGGAAATTCCTTATGGAGAAACCCGTTCATACAAACAGCAATCCATAGCAATTGGTAAACCAAAAGCAGTCAGAGCCGTTGCCTCAGCAAACGGCTTCAATCGTATCAGCATTATTATTCCCTGCCATCGGGTTATTGGATCGGATGGAAGTTTGACCGGGTACGGGGGTGGACTTCACAGGAAAAAATGGCTGCTTGATTTTGAGAAAGCTCATTCCTGATAAAGAACCCTTCAACTTTCTTAATCAAGATACATCCTGTAGAGTATGTTTATGCCATTGAAATTCATTTGCCGGTACAAGAAGTCAGCTAATTTTTTTATTAGCAGCTTGTTTCTCTAAACGTTCCACTAACCATATTTTAATAATAGTTTGAATATTCTTCACCCAATTCCCAATTATAAGAGTATATGGGTACTCAGACAACTTTATCTAAAACAGACACCAATTGGAATAATAAAGACACCATCTTCCGTGAGCAAAGACAGAGATCTGCAATTCTTGCATTGTTGACTCCTTTACGATATATTTTGAGAATGTCTTGATAGATGGGAATAGCCATAATCCTCTCCTGTATAATTAGATATTAGTACAGACGTACTAAATCCAATCTTATACGAGGAGTGTTCAACTTACACCGGAATACCCATTCTTATAAATAACATATATAAAATGATATCCTACTGCAGAATTGAGTAGTCTTTTATGATACTCTGGGTTTCGGTAAAGAGGATTCACCTATAATTATTTTAATCCGGGAGATAAATGGCACACAATATAACTGATACAGATAAATCAAAATCAATCCTCAATTCAATATTTGGGTATGACTCATTCAGACCAAACCAGGAAAATGTGATTCAAGCCATATTATCAGGAAAAGATGTATTCACCTCCATGCCGACCGGTGGAGGGAAAAGCCTTTGTTATCAAATACCCGGAATGATATTTGATGGATTAACCGTAGTGATAAGCCCACTAATCGCCCTTATGAAAGATCAGGTGGATGAAGCAGTTACCAGAGGAATCCCGGCTGCTTTTTTAAATAGCAGTTTAACTGGAGATGAAGCTGCTGATATTTATACAGAATTGTATCAGGGGAAGATAAAAATCCTTTATTTATCACCGGAACGGCTGGCAATTGATGGATATTTAGAAAAGCTCCACGGCTTGCAGGTAAAATTCTTTGCCATTGATGAGGCTCACTGTCTTTCAGAATGGGGACATGATTTTAGACCTGATTACCTTTTTCTGGCCCAACTCCGAAAGAATTTTCCCCATATACCAATTGCGGCTTTTACTGCTACTGCTACCAATCAAGTCCAAAAAGATATTATTCGTATTCTGAAATTAAAGAACCCTTTTGTTGTCAGAGCATCTTTTGACAGAAAAGAACTGTATTATCAAATAAAACAAAAACATGAACCTCTTACACAAATTTGTGAGTTTATTAAGGAGCATCCTGATGAATCCGGCATAGTTTATCGTACAAGCCGAAAAGATGTTGAAAAAACCGCAAAATTCCTGATGAAAAATGGGATTAAAGCAGTTCATTATCATGCAGGCCTTTCAAAGGAAGAAAGAGCGAAAAACCAGGAGCTTTTTAATAATGATGTAGTAGATGTGGTGATAGCTACAATAGCTTTTGGTATGGGTATTAATAAAAATAATATCCGTTATGTAATCCATGGCGATTTACCTAAAAGCATTGAAGGATATTATCAGGAGACGGGAAGAGCTGGTCGGGATGGGCTCGATTCCTCTTGTCTACTGTTTTTTAGTCCCGGGGATATCATGAAACAGCAATATTTCATCAACCAGATTGAAAACCCCAAAGAACAGGAACGCAGTAAAGATAATCTAAACCGAATATTCCGTTTTGCTTCAGTTAATGTCTGTCGTAGAAAGCAGATACTTGAATACTTTAATGAGGAGTATAATGGAAACTGTGGTAGTTGTGATGTTTGTAATGATGAAACTGAAAAAGCAGATGCTACATTGGATGGTCAGAAAGTATTGTCGGCAATTGCCCGGGTTAATGAAGGATTTGGAATTAATCATATCATCGATATTGTTTGGGGTGCAGATACTGAGAAAATCCGCAGCAGAAATCACGACAAACTAAAAACGTTCGGCGTTGGAAAAGATAAAGATAAAAAATGGTGGAGAGTCATAATTCAGGAACTGATCAGCCAGGAGATGGTTTTCCATGATTCTGAAAGTTTTATGGTTTTACGGATTACAGAGAATGGTAAAAAAATTCTTTTTGGTAAACTGAAGTTTTTCATAAGTAAGCAATTTACTTCTACTGATAAAAATTCTATTCCGAAGGTGAAAATTGATCATACATCTTTGATGATAAATGAAGAACTCTTTTCAAAATTAAAGGATGTCAGAACTAAACTTGCCCAGAAAAAGAGGGTTCCCCCATATATCATTTTTTCTGATAAAACACTGGTTGAGATGACTGTTATGCAGCCCCTGAACGATACTGATTTTTTACGTGTTTCAGGTGTCGGAGAGAAGAAGCTAAAAGAGTATGGCCCATACTTTTTGCCGGTTATTCGGGATTACCTGAAAAATCAGGACAGCAGCTAATTTTTTGGAATTTGTTTAACTTCTATTCTTATTTTCCCCGTTTTTTGAATATTTTTCACCCATTTTTCAGTTATAAGAGTATATGGGTACTCTAACAACATCAGATAATGCAGACAGCAATCTGGTCGGACAAATGAAACAAACTCCTGAATCCCCGAATAATCAATAGAAGATCTACGTTTCAACCTGAGCAATAAGGGAGCACTACCGAAACACGAACCTTCCCTCCTGGAATATTTTCAAGTGTAATAGTACCATGGTGACTTTCAAGAATTCTTCGTGCAATCGTCAAGCCGAGACCTGAACCCGATGATCCCCGGGAAATACTGCCTTTTGACAAATGGTCGAATAACTTTTCAGGATTTTCATGATCAAGATGTCCGGTATTTTCAAATATAACTTCCGCTTTATCGTGTTTTCCAGAGAGATTTATGTATACTGTTCCACGATCATCTGAGAATCGTATCATATTGTGAATAATATTTCTAAATGCAAATAGTATCAGTTTTTTGTCAGCGAGTACTGCTACCTGTTTCTGGATTTCAATTGAGTGTTTCAAAGCTTTTTCTTTAATCAGATCCAAGAATCCAGCTGAACATTTTTTAAGCAAAACACCTAAATCACACAACTCAGGATGGATAATTGTATCCGATGATTCCAATCGGGAAATCTGCAGGAAGGCATCAACCTTTTCCTGTAAATCCTGCACTTGGATATTGAGATTATTAAACAATGTAGGTTCTGGGGGAAAAACCCCGTCTAAAAGCCCCTCAACTTGCACTTTTAGGGCTGTAACCGGTGTTTTAAGATCATGGGCAAGGTTGTTCATAAATTCAGTCCTGTTTCGCTGCGTCTGGACCAATTTATTCTGCAATGTAGATGCCGAATCAGAGATCATGGCAAATTCCCTGATGCTGCTCTCGGAAAATTTAACATTTCTTTTCCCTTCTGCCAGCTCCTTAAGTTCCTTTGAAAGCATTACAGGAACAATTGATATACGCTTTGAAAATATAAGGGAAAAAATAAAAGCAATGATAAAAGAGATGGGGAGAGATATGAGGAAAACCAGAAAAGTTTTGTTAAAAAAATCCTGGGTCAAAGTATATCGTAAGGGAGCAAGTGAAGTTATCGAGAGAGTTCCCAGCTCTGTTCCATCAAGTATTACAGGAAATGCGTTTGAGCTGGTGAAGAATTGTGAAAAATACGTCTCCTCTGATTTTGGTGAGAAATTTACGCGGCCCCCTTTGGAAATTTGATTGTTCACGCTGAAAACAGCCGTATCATTTGTGTCAAGAAACTGTACCGAAAGAATTCTGTCATCGTTAAGAGTTTCTTCAACCAGCATCTGCAGGGATAGCGTATCGGAATAAAACTGATATTTGCCTGCATTATTAAGTTCCCGATAAAAAACTTCCTGATACTGGGAAACTATATCCTCATACCATGTTTTAACTGATGAGAATTGATACCCATAGTTTATTGCTGCCTGTGCTATGAGAATTATACAAGAGAGCAGGATCATAATGGAAAAAACCCGCAAAAAAATTGTTTTCATACATGATCCCCGATACATTCCGCACAAAATATATACCCATATCCCCGTATAGTTTTAATCCACCCGGGATTTCCCAGCTTTGCCCTGATATTCTTGATATGAGTATCAATAATCCTGTCTGAGACTTCAAATGAGTAGTCAAGACAATGTTCCAAAATTTGCTCTCGGGATATAACGATTTCTTGGTTCAGCAGAAGATACTCGAGAATTTTCCATTCAGCAGCAGTGAGGTATATGGGGACATTATCAACTGATAGTTCATGACGGTTGTTATCGAAAAGTAATTTACTCCCACCCCATTTCCATTGCAAAGGATGCTTACTGGTTTGCCCAGGATCGTTGACTCGCCTGAGAATTGCATTTACCCGCATTACCAGTTCCTTTGGCGAAAAGGGCTTAACAATATAATCATCAGCCCCAAGTTCAAATCCCAGGATTCTGTCAGATTCAGAATCTCTTGCGGTGAGAAAGATTATGGGAAATTGATGTTTTTTACGTATTGTCCGGGCAAATGTGAAGCCGTCCCCATCAGGAAGCATTACATCAAGTATCAATAGATCTGGTTCAGAACTCCGCAATCCTTCCATAGCTGTGCTCCGATTCAGGAACGGGCGAACTGCAAAGCCGGACAACTCTAAATATGTTTTTATTCCATCTAGAATTACTTCATTATCTTCAACAATGTAGATTATTTTCATACGTATAATATTATTGTTTTTCCCCCAATTTTCAAGTTCCTGTACCATAACTACACATAACTACACACAATCAACACAAACCATTCATCCAGACAATAAACATCCACTTTATATTCCATTGCATACAGTAGATCAGGAAATCCTGAAAATAAAAACTACTGCATCCAGGAGAAATATTATGATGTCAAAAGTTATCAAACTAACAGCTATTTTACTGTGCCTTGCGACAGTAGGATTGTTTGCAGGAAATTTGTGGGATGAAGCCAATGCAATTGCTGACAGCAGTTCAAGTATCGTGCCCGCATTTAAGGAGATTGTCTATACAGAAACCAACGGTTATGGGGTGCCGGTAATTGAGGATTCGGCACTAAACCTGTATGGAGAGACAAATTACGGTAGACTTACTTCAAGATATTTTGGTGATGATTCACTGAAAGACCTTATGGATTCCTATACTGACGGGCTAATTTTCACCCCGTTTAATAGTAATGTATCCTCATTTGAAGAACTCTATTCAACAGGTACGGTGGAGAAACTTAATGGTGAATCCTGTGAGGTATATTATTTCTACCTGTATATTGACGAAAATGGTTTTTTCTACATGGATCCGATGACTGAATCCGGTAAGGTGATGGAAATTGAGGGGTATGTCTGGATTTCTCTCTCAACCGGCGCGCCACTTCGTGTGGAAAACATCTACTCTGTAGGATCTTTGGATATCGATCAGAATATCTACTTCACTCTTGAAAATGGTAATAACATACCAGAAAAAATTGTAACCTCTGGTGAAATTGAGAAAAGATCAGGTGTCTACGGTATGCTTGAGCAGTCCAGTTTCCAAATTGAAGAAACTATCAAAGATGTGTTTACCGCATCAAACTACAGCAGGTAAATGAATAGGCTTTCAGCTTCTATAGTCGAAATACAACGGAACCTGTGGAGAATCCACAGGTTTCTTTTTGTTCATTGGTGACCCCCGTACCAGATATCAGATACCAGATATCAAATACAATATATACCGAATTTTTTAAGTAAACATAACTTAATATAGCGAAGTCAGAAACAAAGTAAATAATTTTCATGTCGTACCCCCATATATATTTGAC
>JABMQR010000159.1 GCA_013202335.1 Bacteroidota bacterium | reverse complement strand
TCATAGTCCAAGGCACTTGCATCTTCGGTCCGGGCAATCTGCTGATTTATATTTGCCAAATCATAATCGAATGCACTGGTATCTTCCCGTTGTTCAATCTGCAGTGCAATAGATGCCAGATCATAGAGCTCGTTTAAATTGTTCTGTGTCTGTGCAATCTGCTGATCATTGCTTGCCAGATCATATTCCAATGAACTGATATCCTCAGCTTGCTCAATCTGAAACCTTAAGTTCTCTACATCATATAACGCTGATAAGCTATCAAGCTCAGCCAGTAGATCCCCCTCTGTTACTCTATCACCTTCCCCAACATAGATTTTATCAAGAGTTCCCGTTGTATTGAAAGCCTGATTCCTGCTTTCTGCAGGTTCCACACTACCTGAGACATCCACAAAATCAGCAAAGGCTAACTGCTGAATTGTATACTCTGTATCACCGCCGCCATCAATCGGTGTATTCGTCGCATTATTCCAGGTGCTAATTGCTGTTTCTTCATTAAAAAACAAAAAGTAAGTCCCTGCACCGGCAGCTATAATAACTAAAAATATTATCCAGCTTGTAATTTTTCTTCTTTTTTTCAAGTTGAGTCTTTTTTTTGCTGAGGCAAGACTTCTTTCCTCCGGGGTCAAAGCTTCCCCAGATCCGGTTATCTGTTTTTTCTTTCTTATCATTGATCTCTTTTTCCTTGATCCTGCGGATTTTCCTTTTTTGCTTTCTTCCATTATTATATCCTTAATTATAAAATCTATTCTTTATCGAAAACTTCATAAACGTTACTCATAGAAAATTTTCGCACCTCACTAGTCTTGAATCAATCGTAAAATGATACCTTGGTACAAGTCAGGCTAAATACAATAAGCATTTTAGTATTTGTCCAACGCTGTACTAAGCGCCAGGTTACGACTTACATTATTACAATTGAAGTAACCTTACATCCCGCTCAATGAGCATCCCATCAATATCAAGCAGCATTTTGTCATATTCAATTATCTGCAAATCATGATTGAATTTCTGAACATCACTTATTGTTCCAAACCCCTTTGAATAGGCGTAATCAGCATCTTCCAGCTTTAGAATATTTTCAGAATATGCTAAATCCATCTCTACACTATTTATATTCCAATTGCTTATACGAAGCTGTATTACCTGGATATCAGAGAGGTAATCACTGTAAGTTTGCATATACCGCTGTTCTGCTTCGACAGCCTGATTCTCCAGAATACTTATGATCAGTTCATCATACTCTTCCCAATTATCCTGCGGCTCAGTCCATCGTCCGGAAATATAGGCTGTGGGAGTAATACTTGTTGAATCAATAACAGTACTTATGCCTGCTTCAAATTCAAATTCTGCATTTGCTGCCGAAATACCTGCCTGGAGTGTGTGATTAAAGTTTACCGCAGGTTGATTAATACCTGCTTTGTAACTGCCGTTCAATAAGTAGGTAAAAGAAGAATCACTCATTTCGCTGAATTCTCCGGAAGAGAGCTCTTCAGTAAGTTTTTGTTTGGCTATTTCTACATCCATAGCCGCATTGAGAACTATTGAATTTCCCATAACAAGTGCTTTCAGGGTGATATCAGGGTGCGGAATATCTTCAGAAGTGAGAACTTCGTAATCGATTCCTGTTATTGTTTTAAAATTGTCACGTGCGGCAGAAATATTATTATTTGCAGCTGCAAGTGTATTTTTAAGTCTTGTTATTGAGTTGTTACGCAGAGTCCAGGCTGTTGTACCCTCTTTTAGTAAACCTGAATTAAGATCATTAACAAGAGCCAGTTCTGCATCGAATATGCTTTTTTCTGTTATAAGAATTGATTTTTCCAGAGTGATAAACTCTTTGATGCTCTGCAGCACACTTTTTTCAATTCCAATACGCCCTGCATAATAATTTCTGTCAATATTCATTTTTATAGCCGCAGATTCTAAATCTTCAAGAGTGGTATCTTCTTCCGGATTATATGTCTCAAGTATTTTCTGGATAGATACTTTGGGAGTACTTGAAATTACTGTATCCGTTGCATTTAGTGTAATGGGAGCTGTCAGGGTAATGGCGAGATCTAAATCATGAAATGTTACTGTTGCTGACGGCTCAAATGTAACAATTTGATCACCTGTCAGATCATTTGCATAAGAGAGAGTCCCCTCTCCGGTTGAAACTGAAACACCCTCTTTCTCCGGTTGTTCGAGTTCACTACGTTCCCATTGGAGTGTACTTACGGTTCTCTCCAGATCATTCAACCTTCCTGACATACTGTTTTTCAAGGCTGCATCTACATACAACTCAAGTTCAGATGCCGGTAACAGAACCGACCCAATCAGTATTAAGAGACCGATCATTAGTGTAATTTTTGCATATTTCTTTCTTTTCATAGGTAGAGTAGAGCAATTTCCGTGCCAAAAGTGTGATGTGATTTTCAAATGCTTTTTTAATTACATCTATTTATTATATATAGAATTATCATTTATTCAAATAATCCATAATGTGAAATTATATCCATTTGGATTTTTGGTGTGAAATTTTTTCACAGTGCAGGACAAAAAAAACCGGTATCCTCATCATGATACCGGTTTAGTAAAGCATAGCAATGCTCGAAGCATAATTAATGCTTGTAGCAGATTAGCTACTTGAAGCAGAGTACTGCTTAGATCTCTTATCAGAGTGGAACAATTACGTCAATCGGATATAATCTTTTACCCGGTCAAGAATATATAATACTTCTTCCTGACTTGAGGGTTTCCTGTCTTCAGGATCCACAAAAAACTCAAATGGTTTTACTTCGAGGATCAGGGAAAACTTCTCCAAAGTTTTTACCGAAGGAAAGCTACGCCCTACTTCGATTTCCCCAACGAATCCGGCTGATATGGAGCATTGCTCCGCCAGTTTTGCCTGAGACAGTCCTTTTGACTTTCTAAATCGTTTCAAATTACTGATAAAAATCTTCTGTAATTCTGGAACATATTTACTCATATCATTAATATATAACTGTTTTGACAAAAAGTGTATAGGTTTTACCCAAGATTTTTGTTTTTTTTACTCTGTATCACTGACTACAAATGACGCAAAACAGTAAAAAGATAACTATTTATCCATTAACTTAATAATAGTTCACCAGTGTTACGCTGAGTAACCTCGAATTGCAGGGGTTTTAAACCTCACCTTACATATATTTTGGTCTTAAAAAATCTTACCATTGACCTTTGGCTCAATATTCCAGATATTATATTTATGCCCGGGAAATGTAAAAATTGAAATGTAAAAGAGTTGTTGCTTTTAATTAAACTCTTGTGGTATTACAGTATGAAACAAAACATCACAAAAAGGAGTCGCATTTAGCAAAGTTTATGATACAAAAGATATTAACTGAAAATGTTGAAAATTACTTAAAAACACTACAACCTGATACAATCGATACCTTTCTCCTGCAGAAAGGTTCTGTTAGAGGCTCTATTCTTCATGGAACAAGAATGGTTCATGCTATGCAGGCCAACCATGAAACAGGTATTCTTGAGACATATATTCTTGGACATGCCTATATTGCAGCAGGATTATTAACGTCAATGCTGAAAGGAAATGATAAAATTGGTCTTTCTATTGAATGCGCCGGACCGGCAAAAGGGTTTGATGTCGAAGCCTCTGCACGTGGTGATGTCAGAGGATCTCTCCGGCAAAACCCAATCCCTATTGAAAAACCTCTAGAGAGTTTTGATATGTCCCCCTTCTTTGGACCGGGGTTTCTCACATTAACCAGAACTTTGGAAGGGGCCCGCCAGCCGGTAACCGGGCAAACCATGATGAGACATGGGAGTATTGCAAAAGATCTTGCAAACCACTTCCTTGAATCTGAGCAAACCCCTACACTCTTTTTCCTTAGCCTCCAGTTTGATAAAAAGGGTAATATTGCAGGCGCCGGGGGTCTATTCCTTCAGGTTCTGCCTGGTGCAGATGACAATATCCTACATAAAATTGAGACGGCTGCCTGCTCGATGCCCTCAATGGGACAATGGTTTGCTGAAACAGGAAGTACCAAAGAACTCATAGAAAGTGTATTCTCAGAATTCTCCCCGGAAATCATCGGAACCAGAAATATTGATTTCTTCTGTTCCTGTGAAAGATCCAGGTTTCTAAATTTCATCTCATCCCTAAAAGGAGAGACAAGGAAATCAGTTCTTGAAGAAGGACCCTTCCCCCTACTGACAACCTGCCACAACTGCGGTACAATATACTCTTTCAGTAAAGAGGAAGTTCACGCTGTTCTTTCAAATTAGAAATTTTCAGAAGTTTTTTTATAGATTAATCAACTTATTGCATTATGATGTAGTTATGAGATATCAAGAAACTTCACACATCGAAGTTTGCAAAGTAAACGAATTATGCAATGCATAATTTTGTAAGAATAAGATGCAAAGCATCATATTCCAACGTAGTTCTGTTCAAAAGCTAAAATCAAAGATTTTAGCTTGATAATTTTGAAAGAACATCAAATATAAACATAGCCAACGAGTAAATCGGTACGGCTCAGGAGTTCCCTACATGACTTTTTTTGCTTCTACAGCAGCTAACCATAATGATCTGGCGGCTGACGAGGCCCTACGGGCCGGTGCTGATGAATCTTCTATCAGAATCATTCCAGGCGGGGTTGAATTCAATGGTGATCTGGAAACAGGCTACCGTTTTTGCCTCTGGTCACGGACAGCATCACGTTTACTACTGCTTCTTGGTAAAGGTGAAAATATAGAGAGTGGAGAGCAGCTTCACCATAGGGCTATGCAGATACCCTGGTTTGAACATCTGTCAGTAAAGAGCAGTTTCATGGTGCAGGTAACTGCCCGAAAAACCCGCTGGCTCAAAAATCCAAATTTTGGGGCGCTAACGGTCAAAGATGCCATTGCAGACCAATTCCGTGAAATCTATGATGAACGGCCTTCAGTTGATACGGAGAATCCCGATGTAATATTCCATCTTCATATGGATGGAACCCATGGATCTTTCTATCTGGATCTTTCAGGCAGAAGTCTGCATAAACGAGGCTACCGGAGAAGTGATTCTTCAGCATCTTTGAAGGAGCATCTGGCAGCAGCACTCCTGCTTCGAGCAGGATGGCCGGAAAAAGCTGCAAGAATGGAACCTCTGATTGATCCATTCTGTGGTTCCGGAACCATACCTATTGAGGCAGCCTTAATGGCCTCTGATACCGCTCCCGGGCTACTCCAGAAGGATAGTTATGCATTTCTCAGGTGGAAAGGACATGATGCCGCTGTGTGGAAAACTATACTTCAGGAAGCAAAAGAGCGAAGAACCAAGGGTATGGTGCAGCTCCCAAAGATTTCCGGCTGGGATCTAAGTGCTCAGTCAATTCAGGCCGCCGAAACACATGCACAGAATGCAGGATTCCCTTCTCAGATCTCCTTTTCTGTTCAGGATTCGTCAAATCCATATCCTGAAGCTATCCCCGACGAGAGTCCTGGATTACTCGTTGCTGATCCTCCTTACGGGATTCGCATGGGAGTAGAGGCTGATCTTCGGGTTCTCTATAAGAATTTTGGTAATTCAATCGGGAAAAACTTTCCAGGTTGGCATGTCAGCCTATTGGCTGGTGAACCTGATCTACTTCGGGAGATTAAACTCCGTCCGGACAGTACAAACGTACTGTACAATGGACCGATAAAATGTACCGTAGCTCATTATACGGTATTTGACAAAGAGACCCGTGACCGTTTGACCGAAAAAGCGGAAATGAAACAGCGCGAACGTGAAGACGCTGAACTTTCACCCGGTGCTGAGATGTTTGCCAACAGATTAAAAAAGAATAAACGTATGATAAAAGCATTCATAAAACGATCAGGAACAACCTCTTATCGATTATATGATGCTGATATGCCGGAATATTCTGCTGCAATTGATATCTATGAGGACAAATGGGTACACCTGCAAGAGTATGCCCCACCGGCAGAAATAGAACAAGAGACTGCTGAGACCCGTTTACGTGAGATGATTGATGGAGTTAACCGTGTTACCGGAATCGCTTATGAGCATATTTTTGTGAAGCAGCGTAAAAAACAGAAGGGAGCCAATCAGTATAATAAAAGAGCATCTCGTGGACAGACATATATTATGAAAGAGCAGGGGCTTAAGTTCTTTGTGAATTTTACTGATTATTTGGATACCGGTATCTTTCTTGACCATCGACCAGTACGCAATCTGATTAGAGAGATGAGTGATAATAAACGTTTTCTTAATCTTTTCGGCTATACAGGAACAGCAACTACGTATGCAGCCGATGGAGGTGCATTAAGTACCACCACTATTGATACCTCAAAAACGTATCTTGCCTGGGCTGAAAAAAATCTGGATTTGAATGGATTCTCAGGAATGAGCCATCAATTTTATGCCATTGACTGTATGGAGTGGCTCTTAACCCAGACTCATACTTTTGATCTGATCTTTATGGATCCCCCTACTTTTTCCAACTCTAAGAGCAGACCGGATACTTTCGACATTCAACGTGATCACCGAAGATTGATAGTTGCAGCGATGAGGCATCTTGAAAGAAATGGTACGCTCCTCTTCTCAAACAACTTCAGAAAATTTGAATTGGAGAGTTATATAGAAGATTACTATCTTGTAGAAGAGATAACACACAAAACCATTCCTGAAGATTTTCTACGAAAGAAAAGCATTCACCGATGCTGGACAATTCGACACAAAGCAAAACCTGTTAAAGTGGTGAAAGTGGTGAAAGAATTGAAATTGAAAAAGATTGTTTCCAAGAAAAATATCCAGGATAAAGAAAGTTCATTGAATCTGGATTTTTAAGCTGTAAATTTTCAAGTTATATACATCCAAGGCGGGGTTGCTCCCCGTCTTTTTTACGCCCATATGTTTATTCTCAAACGAGCGAGAGGAGCGGAACCAACAAGTTGGTTTCATTTCCGATGTGAGAGAACAACCAAACATTATTTTGCTGAACGGCAAACAGTTGGGAACCCAAAGCATGGAGTTTTGCGTAAGCGAAACTCCCAAGCCGAACGGTATTCCATACCGTTCGGCAGAGATCAGAGAACCCGGAATATATGTTTC
>JABMQR010000158.1 GCA_013202335.1 Bacteroidota bacterium | reverse complement strand
TTACTCGTAGTATAGCATTTACCCATAGTTTAGTCTTTGCTTTTTACGATTATATCGCCGTATTGCCTCATAAATCACTAACCAAATATGGCTGGAAAGTCCGACACACTCCTAGTACATCTTAACTCCGGAAGAGCAGAAAAATTTAGAAGTTGTTTCAACTATGGGAAGAAGGGCAGCCCGCATCATGATGCGCGTATCTAATTAAAACGATTGTATTCGCTGCTGTAAATTATACAGTGTACTAATTGGCAATAACTTTCATTATAAGTGTATCACTGTACTGACCGGTTGGTCTGAGAGATTCTTTTTCAAAATTAGCAATTTTGATAGTACTTTCGCTTATACTGTTTTTATAGTAACCGATAGGTTTTACCATGGCCTGACCTGAAGCAAATTCCAGGATTTGATCATTATAGAAAACTGCATAATCCCAATATAATCCATCACTATTAGGGTCAGTGAAAAATGGTGATTTATTCTGGTGCTCAATTGCATTTTGGGACTCAATTACTACCCGATACCTACCTTTAACGTTCTCTGAATCATTCATAACGAAAACCTGTAGATTCTCAGTTTCCGTTTCCGAATTTATATTTCTTGAATCAGTTTGCTCTGAAATAGATATTACTATTCTCGGCTGTACTATGCCGGTTAATACGAGAGAAGAACTTTTGTTTTCTGCATATAAGTAAACTTGTGAGACAAGAATTATCAGAATTGTTAAAATGATGAAATATAATTTCTTCATTTATTACTCCAATATGTTCAAGCCAATGGTAACTATCACTGTTTTGGGGAGTCCCCTTATAACCCGTTACGAAAGCAGCACTTGAAGAGTGCTTTGCAAGGAAAACCTTTATCATAATAAAAAATACCGTTAATAAATTTACAACTTGTATTTTTTTCAAGAAACCACCAGCCTTTATAACATCAGGGTTTGAAATACTCTTGTATATTCAAACCTTGTTATGGGCGATTAAGCATCAATTTTGATGCGTAAACTGTAAATACATTACATAAATACTAATATATAATAATATAATTAGAGAATAGCAAAATGGCAACATTATTTCCTTTTTAAATAGTCTGCATCCTCTGAAATAGCTATATCCTCAGGCCTGAAATAAACACACAACTTACTTATTCATATAGATATTTAATTACTTGAACTCTGTATGTATGTGTAGTGCAATAATATACACGAAAGGGTTATAGCCAAAATTAAACCTGGGGGAGGGGAATCAAAGTGAACATATGAGTTTTTGAACCTACATCATATCGCATATCCGGAGATGACAGAGTTCAGCAGAAACACATCTATCAGGGAAAGGTGGAAGCTGGGTATGGCGGCAGAGTATAAGGATAATGAGACGGGTACGCATATTGTTCGGATGAGCCACTATACACAGAGGGAAACATGATTTTCCTCTGCGTAAAATGGCGAGGATTGGGGCATTGATCCGTCATGAAAAATGGGATGGCACGGGGTATCCCGGAAAACTTGCCGGTAATGATATCCCGCTTGTCGGAAGGAATATAGCTAATGCAGATATATTTGACGCGCTGACTTCAGAAAGACCGTATAAAGATGCCTGGTCAGTGGATAAGGCTATTGATTCCATGCGGGGAGAAAAGGGAAAACATTTTAATCCGAAACTTTTTCAGGTATTTCCGGATGTGATGACTGAAGTTCTTAAAATAAAGCAGTCTTGGGCTGCTTAACCCCCGGATTGATGGTATGTGTGATTTTCAATAGCCATTATTTTATTTACTCGTTTTGTATGGCGTTCCTCTGCATTTACCGGGCTATCAATAAATGCATCAATCATGGCTTCAACAGAGTCTGTATACTTAATTCTTCCGCCGAATGCGAGAAAGTTTGCATTGTTGTGCTCTTTAGCCATAGATGCAGCAAAACTATTCTGGGGAAGTGCGCAGCGAATGCCATCTACTTTATTTGCTGCAATGGAAATACCAATACCGGTACCACAGCAGACAATCCCAAATTCGTAGTCCCCATTTAGGAAAGTGTTACAGGCCTTTACAGCCTGATCCGGGTAATCAGCGGTTTCATTCTCTGCAATACCAAGGTCATCAACAGCATAACCCCGTCCTGTAAGATGTTCAACAATACTATTTTTCAGGTCGATAGCCCCATGATCATTTGCAATAATTACGTGTTTATCCATTCTATTCCTCCGGAAACTTATATTATTGTAATTAATAGATTACGAATTCCACTTATCCAGATAAGCAGGTTTAAAATGAATTAATGTATCAAGAATTTCGCTGGCAGAACTGGAAACAGACAGCATGTCTCTATGGAATTTTTTTAGCATTCCATTAGCAACCATCACATCCAGAAACTCCAACAATTTATCAAAATATGTATCAGCATTTAAAAGTCCAACGGGTTTTGTACTGTATCCAAGCTGGAGCCAGGTGAAAACTTCGGAAATCTCTTCAAGAGTGCCGATGCCGCCGGGAAGGGCTATAAACCCTTCCGCCTGTTCAAACATTGCCGATTTCCGTTGATGCATAGTCTCAACGACAATTAGCTTTGAAACAGCCAAATCATCAACTTTTTCATAGAGTTTTCGTGGGATGATCCCGACAACTTCTCCATTATTTTCCAGAACCGCTCTTGCGACGACTCCCATCAACCCCATATTACTTCCGCCGTAAATCAGCCGGATTTTACGTGCAGCCAACTCATTTCCCAGCTCTTCAGCAGACTCTCTGATGAGTTGGCTGTTTCCTGAGCTTGATGAACAGAAGACACAGATTGATTTCATTGTCTGCTTTCTCCCTCTATCTGTTTTATGGATAGAAATATTATTAATTTTCTCAATCTAGAATAATTACAGCAATTAATTTCAGGGTAACATCACCAGTATTGGTTATACTATGAGATTCACCATTTCCGGTAATAACCACATCACCCGCAGCTACCATTTTTTCTCCATCATCCTCAATAACCTTTCCAGTTCCTTCGAGAATATAGTAATATTCAGTTTCGCCGGTATGTGTGTGCGGCCCTATGCCATCTTTGGGCTGTAGGGTGATCTCAGAAAAAAGCCTGGCATGACGAAGCTGTTCTTTTTCTACTATATGCTGAATAACAACACGACCCGGGCCGCTTCTCATATTGTCACGCTCTTCGATACGCATGTTTTTGGCTGTTCTTATCATGAATTACTGACTCCTTTTCTCAATATAATATTTCTTAACAGTGGGTTGATCCTAAGGGATATCAACGTCGTCTTTCGGTTGTCTCAACACTAATTAATGGGGAGGAAAATCAAAATGATTCTCAAATAATACTGCAATATTTTTCGCAACCAACTCCTCATTCTCTCCGCTAACGGTTATAATAATCTGGTCATTTTCAAGTAATGCCATGGTTAGCAAGTTCATTGCGCTGATTGAATTGATTGTATAGTCTTCTTTACTAATGGAAATTTGACCTGAATAATCTGCTACTGATGCGGCTATTATCTTAGATGGTCTCACATGTATACCATTTCGGTTTGCGATTGTTGCTTTTATGGAAATCATAGCTCAATATACCAAATTGTTGTATTGACTTCCAGTATCTATTTAAAGAAAATGGGTGTTAAAAAATACTCTATTTGATTGTTCGGGGAATAAAAATAATTATTATCAAAGAATACACTTTAAAGTATTAACATTTATTACCATTTTCAGGTAAGTTACAGGCATGTGGAGGTGCAGATGAAAAAAATATTAAAAAAGGTGCAGTTGTCCGAGGAAGTATTCCGGATGGATATAGAGGCTCCGTTAATCGCTGAAGAACGCAAGCCGGGGCAGTTTGTTATACTACAGCTGGACACCAATTACGGCGAAAGAATTCCTCTTACTATTGCAGATGCTGACCCGGTAAAAGGGACAGTTTCCATAATATTTCAATCAGTCGGGAATACCACTCACAGATTGGCAGCGATGAATGTCGGCGATTATATAGAAAATGTTCTTGGTCCCCTGGGCCAACCTACACACATTGAAAATTTCGGTAAAGTTGTTTGTGTGGGAGGCGGAATTGGTGCAGCTCCTTTGCATCCGATTGCTCAGGGATTAAAAAATGCCGGAAATGAAATACGAACAATTATCGGGGCAAGAAATAAAGAGCTTATCATCATGGAAGAAGAGATGGCTGCTATTGCGGACGAATTGATCATCTGTACTGATGACGGTTCCTACGGGAGAAAGTCTCTTGTAACTGAACCTCTGAAAGAGCTGTGTGAAACATGGAAACCAGACATGGTTGTAGCAATCGGTCCCCCTATAATGATGAAGTTTTGTGCTGCGACAACCAGACCCTATGGTGTATATACGGTGGTTTCACTGAATACTATAATGATTGACGGTACAGGTATGTGCGGCGGCTGTCGTGTACGTGTAGGCGGAAAGACAAAATTTGTCTGCGTTGATGGTCCGGAATTTGATGGGCACCAGGTTGATTTTGATAATATGATGCTGCGGCTTGGAACCTATAAACAGCGTGAAGCGAAAGATCATCACACCTGTCATATAGACTTGCAGCTTGAGAAAGGAATTAATAATGCACGATAACCTGACACTACAAAAAGAAGCGAAAAAAATACTTGAAGAACTAAATGGTAAGCCTCTTACAAATCGCGATCGTATGGCTATTCCACAGCAGGATATGCCTGCTCAGGATCCCGGTGAGCGCATACTTAACATGGAAGAGGTAGCTCTTGGGTATACTGATGAACAGGCTATTATTGAGTCAATGAGATGTCTTCAGTGTAAAACTGCTCCTTGCATCAAAGGATGCCCTGTAGCTATTGATATACCAAAATTTATAGATTATGCGGAAAAAGGTGATTTCGCCGCATCAATTGCAGTAATAAAAGAGAGCAGCTTTCTGCCTGCTATTTGCGGCCGTGTATGTCCGCAGGAGTCTCAGTGTCAGCTCTACTGTACTGTTGGGAAATCTTTGAAGGATGTTAATAAATCAGTATCAATTGGAAGAATTGAACGATTTGTTGCAGATTTTGAGCGAGAGAAAGGTGATACGGTAATGCCGGAAATTGCTCCTGATACCGGGAAAAAAGTAGCGGTTGTCGGATCAGGACCTGCAGGAATAACTGCAGCTGCTGACTTGCGAAAAGCCGGACATGCAGTAACTATTTTTGAGGCTTTTCATATTCCCGGCGGTGTAATGGTTTATGGAATTCCGGAATTCAGACTTCCCAAAGCAATTGTAAGAAAAGAAATTGAGAATCTGGCGGCAATGGGCGTCTCAATTGAACCAAATTTTCTTGTCGGTCGAACCCGAAAACTTGCAGATTTGATTACTAAAGATGGGTATGATGCTATTTTTATCGGCAGTGGTGCCGGTCTTCCCAAATTCATGCATATTGATGGTGAGAACCTCATTGGAGTGTTCAGTGCAAATGAGTACCTGACGCGAAGCAATATGATGAAAGCCTATATGACAGAAAAATCCGCAACACCTATGTTTAACTCTAAAACGGTAGCAGTACTTGGCGGTGGAAATGTAGCTATGGATGCAGCAAGAACGGCTAAGCGGCTGGGTTCGGAAAAGGTCTACATTGTCTATCGCAGAACCGAGAAGGAGATGCCTGCAAGGGTTGAGGAAGTTGAGCACGCTAAGGAAGAAGGCATAGAATTTCTTCTGCTGCACAGCCCCAAAAGGATTCTTGGTGATGATAAAGAGCAAGTTAAAGGGCTTGAATTATTATCGTATGAATTAGGTGAACCGGATGATTCCGGAAGAAGAAGACCTATTGCTATTGAAGGGAGTGAAACAATTCTGGATGTCGACACCGTAATAGTATCAATCGGAAATGACTCAAATCCGCTGCTTGAGAAGACAACTGCAGGGCTTGAGACAAACAAATGGGGTAATATTATCGTTGATGAAAATTGTAAAACTTCAATGGATAGAATTTTTGCCGGCGGGGATATTGTCCTTGGTGCGGCAACAGTAATTCTTGCAATGGGGCAGGCCAGAAAAGCTGCTCAGTCGATTAATGAATTGCTGGAAAAAGATTGATCTCCGGATCCCGGATAATGGGACTGGTTAATTGAGTGCGGGACCTGAATAATCAGGTCCTCATTTTTTTATTGTGTGACTGGTAGGGCGCACTCACTTACTAAATTAGTAATAAAAGATTTAAAAAACATACTCCCGGGGCAGGTATGCAGTTGTCACGCAGGTTACTTTTTTTTATACTACTCGGGTGGAAAAATTGATTCATACTTTCAAAGATGTAATTTGTTGTGTAGAAAATACTGATAAATTCAAAGCTATTTCAGAAGTTGTAACCCATTGTCCTATTTTTACTGATTTATCTGACCGTGATATTTTTTTGCGGGAAGTTATAAAGCGGGAAATGATTGAGACAACAGGTATTGGGCGAGGTGTCGCTATTGCACACGGCAAGTTGAAGACTATCCCACGGGTAAAAGTTGGGCTTGGATTATCTACAAAAGGTATTGATTTTGGCTCTGCTGACGGGAAACCTGTCCACCTGCTTTTTGTTATTGGTAGTTCCCCTTTTCGTCAGATAGAGTATTTACGGGCATTAGCAGCAATTATGCGGTTTGTGAAGATGACAGATATACGTGAAGAGCTGATAAAACATACCAGCCTGGATTTTTCCGACGAACAGAATGGTTCTTGCCTGACTTTCCTTGATATGATGTCTACACAGCACTTTGTTGAATTTATGAATGCAAAAATTGTTTGATCTCCGGACGTATATACCAATTTTCTTCAGTACAAACTTCCATTACAGCAATATCATGCTTCTCAACTGGTAAATCAGGAATTATCTGATCCTGAAAACATATTCCTATCGTTTTAGAGTTATCCTGCAATGTAGAGAGGAACCGGTCATAAAAACCACCCCCATTCCCCAATCTTTGACAATCAGGACTGAATGCAACTCCAGGAACTATAATCAGATTCAAGTGTAATTTTTCAGGATAGATATCCGTAAGATGATCATCTGGCTGAAAAAATCCAAAAGGATGCTTTTCGGTAAGAACTTCATCGGGAAAAGAGAGTCCGTTGATCTTTTTGAAAGTCATAATTCCTGATTTGGGTTCAATTCTGGGAACTGCAGTGATTTTATCCGTTTTCAGAGCAGCTTCTATCATTGCAAAGGTTGAGGGTTCTCTTGCATTCATAGATATAAAAAGAAAAATTGAATCAGCTGTTTTCCAGAGTTTGTTCGCCTCCATTTTTTCAGTTATAACAGTACTTTTTTCCTGTTTCGTTTGGAAGGGGATAATGTCCAGATTTTTTCGTATTATATTTCTCAGTATTTTCTTTGTCATTTTTGAGCCTTGCTTCCATAAGCATAAAGGAGATTCTCTAATCTTGCAATAAATAGCTGGCAAGTATGATTACAGGAGCTTTAACTCTTGCAAGAATTCTTGTCAATATTTATAGTAACCAATGATCAAAAAGATTGACCTTGATGAAGTAATCGCCGGTAAAAATCCCAAGTTGGCAAAAAGAATGCCGCGATTTGTAAAAAGCTATCTGAAAAGAATATTACATATAGCTGAAATGAACACTTTCTTGGAAGAGCACTACGAAAAAGAAGGGCTCGAGTTCGCAAATGCAGTCATCTCATTTCTCGACCTAAAGCTCAATGTAGTGGGTGAAGAGAATTTTGTTAATGTGGAGAGGCCGCTATTTGTCTCCAATCACCCTTTAGGAGGGCTTGATGGAATTGCAATACTTACTTTGACAGGAAAGCACTATGATGGCATAAAACTGATGGTGAATGATTTCCTTATGGCAGTTACAAATTTGAATAGTATGTTCGTGCCTGTAAACAAGCATGGATCAAGCCGGGCGTATAAAAACGATATTGATAAATCAGCATCAGCGGATTCTCCGTTGATAGTATTTCCTGCCGGTGTCTGTTCCCGGAAGCTTCCTTATGGTATATTTGATCTCGAATGGAACAAGAGTTTCATTAAAATAGCGAGAAGCAATGAGCGCATAATCGTTCCGATCTATGTTGCCGGCAGAAACTCACGTTTCTTTTACAATCTTGCAAACTTACGAAAACGTCTGCATATTAAGGGGAATATTGAGATGCTTTACCTGGTGGATGAGATGGTGAAGCAGAAGCACCTGACCTTGAACATCGTAGTAGGAAAGCCAATCGAACATACCGTATTCACCAGTAAACATGATGACTGGGTTTGGGCAAGACATGTAAGAGAGATGGTATATGATATGAGAGACGGAAAACCGCATACGTTTGATCCGAATGCAGAATTGAAGCTTCCGGAATCATATTTTGGATAATGGGGGAAGGAGTTTCCCGGATTATCCTGTTCAAAAGCTTAAGAATCAGATATAGGGGTAGAGGTAGAGGTAGAGGTAGAGGTAGGGCTAGGTTCGTTTGGATTTGGATTCGGATTCAGGTTCAAAAGGAGTGAGGATTATGGGGAATGTTAATGATGGATGCATTCACGTTGGAGCTCAAAGTGTACACCTCTGTTGCAGTAGTTGGCCGGCTGGCGTTGGCCTGAGAGCCCGAAGACTTTACTTTAACGGGAGAGCTTCGACTTTGTTGAAGCATCCCTATCACGGAGTTTTCCTCTTGGTGTATTCGCTGTTTCCAGTACTCGCACGTCTGTACAT
>JABMQR010000157.1 GCA_013202335.1 Bacteroidota bacterium | reverse complement strand
TGCTTAGTTTGTAAAAATTAAGCCCGACACACTCCTAGAAAAATTACAAAAGCTGGGGAAACCCATCATACTGTCCGAACTCTGTATGAGTGAACGATTATGAGGGCATGAGACGGTGTTGCAGTATTTTTATTATTATGGCGAAGGATTGTACATAAAACGCTTCCTGCTTTTGATTGCCTTGTATCAAAGCGTCATCTTTCGGTCGACACGACACTAAGCCCCATGTGATCTACCCTTATACTACAGCAGAACTTGTAGTCTTATATAATCCGATAATGAGAATATCAGTATTTGTCGAGCGTGCGGAATCCGTCAGTCTTCTTTGCCGGCAATAACTTTTTTGATGGTGTCGAGCAAAATGGAATCAGGCTTGATTTCTTTTGTGGTACGACCGGTTTTTTGGTCGGAACCCTCGAGAGAGAGGGCTGCAGCAACAATCATACCGTTTGTTTCATTTTCAGTAATTTTCCCGGTATTCAACACCAGATCGAATGCGGTTTGCATACTGGACTGGTGCACATGAAAGCAGTGTGAGATAAACGAATGTCTGATTTTGTCCTGCTCTTCAACCGTTACCCGCGCATGTTCATGATCCAGATGCCCTTTTTCCATGCAGCGCTGGATTCTCGTCTCCAACGGTGCCCACAGGCGGACGTTCAGGACATCGCTGAAATCCGGAAAAACGGCAAAACTGCCTCGTCCAAGGATTACTGTATTCCCCAGAAAACCGATGTTTCGGATCACCTTTTTGAGAAAAGTCATGTAGTCATTCTGGACGTCATTAATACGTTCCCAGATATTCAGTGGTGTAGAATAGAAATAGTCAAAGGTTATCAGCCCGTATTCCCGGAAGATATCAAAGAAATCATCCCTTGCTATCAGCGTATAGCCAAGTTGCTTCGCGACAGCCTCTCCAAGAGCGCTGCCGCCACTGTACGGTTCCCGTGATAGAGTGATTACAGCCATTTTGTTACCCTCCTCCAACTCCATTGTAAAACCTGGAAGGTTGGAAGACAATGCTTTTGGGGTCAATTACCACCTGAAGTGAGAAAAACAAGATCGATAACGGGAATGCTGCTGCGGACCGGCTCAGCAGGAGGCCAGTAAGACGATCCTGCTGAACAGGCTGCCAGTAAGCCCTACATCAGGGTTATCCCACAGTAGAATTGTTACCCTCAAATAAACCCCACTTTTGACAGCGTAGAAAAAACTACTGCGGGAGGTGGGAGCTAATACCTTTTCTTATATATTCTGCATCAAGAAATTTGGGAAGAGAACCATATCCATGGCTATTTTTCAACCATGGGTTTGGTTTGACGTGTACTTTACTTGGGGTTCTCTTCTTATGCGCCCTGGATTGCACCAAAAATAAATAAGAATATTCCAAGTGCTAATACAACTATAGACGCTACCCAGCAAATTTTTACAGCAGCGTCATCACTCATTTTTTTGTTGATTTTCATTTTAACAAGCTTAAGAAGTCCAGGGGCTTTCTTAACTCCACCAAACCATCCAACCAGTACGGTATACAATACACATGCAATTCCACCTAATAAATAACCAGTTCCCATAACACTTTCTCCTTTTTTACACTTTATATTTAGTCTATACTATTTCTTAAGCTTAGCTTAATCCCTTTCTTATTTTGGGAAGAGAAATTATGTAGATAAGTAATGATAATGCGATTACCATTGCTGTACATAACAGTACCGTTCCCCAATCAGCTGTTTTTGCCAAAATCAGGTTATTTGCTTTATAGGCCCAATAAAATGGGCTCCAATACATGGTCCACTGCCATTTGTCTGCCAGTAATTCGTATCCGGCTATTGATCCGGCTATAGGAAGCATAATCATCTTTACCCCTGCTGCAGCTTCCATGACATCATCACTGCTGAGACCTTGCAGAAAGCCAATGATAAAGCTTAACATCATAGAGGTAAACCCTACAATCAGTATCATAAACCAGTTAATATCATAGAATCCAGTTATCAAAACTGCACAAATTATACCTATCATTGCAACTATTCCGCCTAAGAGACTTTTGCCTAACACAAATCCAGTCTGGGAAATAGGAGTGACATTTAGTGCATTTATAGTGTTTTCGCTCTTTTCTTCAACAATACTGATGGAGATTAACATACCGGCCAGCATAATTGTCATGGAAATGAGCATATTCACCAGCTTTGCCTTCAGTGGTGGAACGGTCCTGCCAAAAGAAATCAACTGAGCTGTAGTCTCTTCCCTGGTGGATCCCAGTTCATAAAAAGAATTTAACAAAACAGTATAGGATTCAATAATATCATCCTCGTTACCCTGAAGGATGATTTCATACCCGTCACCATCTCCCTTTGGGGCTATTGCCGCAATATCATCCCTTTTCAGAACACGTCTTTCCATTTCAGCCATACTGCTGAATAATTCTACCTTAGCAAACTGCTCCATATATGCTATATGCTGCGTGTCGTCGCTTTTCAGCATCGCTAAATTCACCGTAGTATCGTTAAGTCCCGGTACAAAAAATGTTATGCCTACTGCTATAAGAAGTGGGGCTATCATGATGTATACAGCCATAAAGTCTCTTCTGGAAGTTAAGAAATCTTTTTTGAATACTACAAAAAGTTTTTTAATCATTTTATGACCTCCTTACACCGTTAGTGTTTTCTTAAACCGAATATTTGCCAGCAGGAACAGCACTATGCCGCCAACCAGGAATACTCCCGAATACATCAGTACATAACCCATATCGCCATTAAGCAGTATTTCCTTGAACCCCTGCAGCATAGGATAGGTTGGGAAGAATCTTAGCCACACAGGATCAAAACTCGGTATATAGTAGGAGAATGCAGGAATCATCAATGCCATCATTATTCCATACATAACCCCAAAAGATTTTGATAACGAATCAAAGAAACTTGCAACAAGTAGTCCTAAAGAGGCCATAGAAAAAGTTACTGTTATCAGGAAAATGTAAAGCATTAAATAATTGGGCTGGCCTCCCATTACCGGGATGGTGATAACTGACGTCGATACAACTACCGTTGACAGTATTACCATGATTTTAGTAATGAGATATTTCCATACAGATGACGGGGTTACCGCAAATGCACGGATAACTCCTTCTGACTTGTCGAGGAATATATAAGCCATAACTATGAAGAAACCCATGAGCGCACCTGCAAAAGCAATAAACACAGGAACCAGATTCTGCCTGTTGTTTAGTTTTTCGGTTACGTTCAATGTTCTTATAACTTGTTTATCCAGCTGTGCCTTGACTACATCAGGTGATTCATTGTGCAGTATGTACAGAAGGTTTTCCAGTCTGTCCGTTTCATATCCCTGCATATAGTATTTATAGGAGAACTCACCGGTTTTATCCATTTTAATGGTAGCGCCAGTCTCAATCTCACTGTATGCAATTCGGATCATATCCTCTTCTGATTCAACGATGTATATTGTCTTTGCAAGCTCCCCTGTTTCGGGATCAAGCGATTCCAGAGTTTGCAGGGCAATTGTTGCTTCTTCGGTAAAATTATATGATTTTTTTTCGCCTGTTTCCTGGTTAGTAATTTCAAATTCTACCGGCTTTACTTTGATTTCAGCAGGTTCAGCAAACCGTAATTTTCCCTCTTGTATATCTCTGTCCATCATATAATTTATGACTTCCTGCGGCATGTCGTAATACAAGTATTCTTTGCTTTTACTGGTAGGATTTTCATTTACAGCAAACAAGAGTATCACCAGCATAATAACTGCTATGAAGATTTCAATATAGAAGTAAAAACCCCTGGCTGCAATCTTCATCTCTTTTCTGTAACTGCTTAGTAGTTTCATGCTACACAAGCCCCCTTCCGGTTACCTGGATAAATATTTCCTCCAGAGTTGCCTCTTTTGAATGCATTGTCTGGATATCATAGGTATTTACTATTTCACCAATGCGTTTTCTGTCATGATCCTCTACGGTTTTCAGGGTCTCTTTTATTACCTGACCATCTTTAATATATTCTATATCGATTAACTTCTGACCATATTGCAGCTTTAAGTTCTTTGGTGTATCGATAAGCTTTATCACACCATCAATTATGAAAGCAACTCTGTCACAAAGTTCATCAGCTATATACATATTATGAGTTGAGAGGAATGTTGTAACGCCTTTTGCACTCTGTTCTCTTATTATGTCCTTAATGGTTGCAGCAATCGTTGGATCCAGTCCTGTTGTCGGTTCATCAAGAAACCAGAGTTCAGGATTGTTAACCATGGAACGGGCAAATGTCAGGCGGTGTTTCATACCCTTTGAAAATTCGCCGGCTCTCACATTTTCTTTTCCATCCAGTCCCACTAAACGGATTAGTTCTTCAGAATTACGGGTAGGTACATCAAAAAGTTTTGCATAGAAGTCCAGATTTTCCTTTGCTGTCAACTTGCCGTACACATTTGACTGTTCAAAAGATACACCGATTTTGTTAAATCTTTCGTTTTGTACTTTTTTGGTATCATACCCTGCAACAGAGACTTCCCCGCTTTGCTGTTTGAGCAGTCCGGTTAGTATTCCCTGAGTTGTGGACTTGCCGGCTCCTGACGGTCCTAAAAATCCAAAAGTTTCACCTTTTGCAACTTCAAAACTGATGTTGTTAACCGCAAGTTTTCCATCCTTATTATAGGAATGAGAAAGTTCTTTTACTGAAATCATTTTGATACTCCTTCAATTTATCCTTCTTAATAAAATGCCTTTTTTAAGACATCAGTATATTCGTTCATTTCGTCTGCAGCCTTTTTAATAATAATTTCAAGATCATTTGAGAAATCTAACGTCATGATTTTTTCCTCTGTAAATTTCTCGATTGTCCAACGAATTATGTCGACACTTCTACCAATATTACCAGCGTCTTTAAATTTCGTATAATCTATGTTGTGTTGATACACTTTCTTGAAAAGCTCTTGAATATTTATGCCGAAGGTTTCATAAATTTTTAAAACTTGATTAAAATTTATGGTATTCTCTTTCGTGAATAAGTTGATCGCAAATGAGAAGAGTTGGGGATAAACGGTAGTTAATTGAATTTTAGTTAAAGCAATTTGCTTTATTCGTTCAAATATATCAGTATTGTCCCAATCAATTCTTTCAGAGACTTCTTTGAATAGTTTTTTAATGACAAATCCTGAAATATAATCATACAAATCCTTTTTATTACCAAAATAGTGGAATAAAAGACCTTTTGATATCCCTGCATTCTTTACTATGTTGTTGGTAGAGGCTTTGCTAAAGGGGTATAGTGAGAACTCTTCAATAGCACTGTTGATTATGCGGTCTCTTTTTTCTGTATCCAGATTTTGAAGAACATCTTCCATGCCTGCCTCCCTTGATTTACTTCTGGTAAATAACCGACCAAGCTGGTCAATATAACAATACACCCATTGACCACATGAGTCAATAGAAAATTACTCTTTTGTCTATTCCGTGAGAAAATAGGTAAGGAATGTGTATGCACAATTAGCGGTTTTATAGAAATATTCCAGTTTGATTCGGTCTTGAATAAGTACTGAAGTCCTCTGTTTAATTACTGCAGTAACTGTACAACTTAGTTATTCGGGCTGATACTATGAATATTAACTGACTTGAAAAGGGTGGGAAATGTTTCAAGTAATTAGTTGTCTGTTATTCGGAAGTGGGGATGAGTTTAGAATCAGCGGGATACATGGCAATTCCTAAAAGTATATTTTCATCTCAACACCACGCTTCGTGCCACTAGTTAAATTCCCCAATTTCCAGCCTCCTGCTATCCGGCCTCCAACCTTTGGTCGTTTATAGCTGATAGAGATTAAGAATAGAAGGAATCATTCGGATACTCTTTAAGACTTTCTTAAAATCATCATCCCGATCCACTTCCATGGTGAAACTACCGGTTAGGCGCTCATTATCAGTCTCTTCCAGCTTTCCTTCTATTAAGTGTCCCCGGTATTTTTTTACCGCACCTTCAATTTCTGAGAAGAGATCAGATGTTATGCGGCTTGTTACCTTAAATTGTCGGGTTTTTCGTGGAGAGGAGGCTTCCCACTCCACTTCAATACTACGATCTTCAATCTCTTTTATGTGTTCAAGATTAGTGCAGTCACGCCGATGAACAATTATTCCCCGACCTCTTGAAATATAACCGACAATATCATCCCCTCTGGATGGTTCACAACATTGCGCAATACTGATCATCATATTCTTCTCATTACCGATACGGAATGCAAGTTTCGACTTATCCATTACCTGAGTAATAATATGTTCAGGCTCTTTCTCGGTATCATACTGATCAACAGGTTCAGGTTCTGCTGTCTTTTCCGGTTTCTTCTTGGCAATGATACTCTTATCAATAAGGAGACTTTCATCATGCTTGTTGAGCCAGTTACGTATTTTCTGCCTTGCCCGGGAAGTCTGTGCCATTCTAAGCCAATTAATATTAGGACGGGCATTCGGTGAAGTGAGTATCTCTATTACCTGTGTGTTTTTCAGGGGCAGACTCAGGGGAATAATAGCCCCATCAGCTTTTGCTCCAACTACACGATTTCCCACCTCTGTATGAATATGATAGGCAAAATCAATTGCCGTGGAATTTAACGGAAGTTCAACTATATGACCTTTAGGGGTGAAGACATAAATTGAGTCTTTCAAAAGCTCAAGTTTAATATCATCGAAGTAGTTCTCAGTCTCAAAGTCATTTTCCCAGGATTTAAGTTTATTAATTATCCCAAGTGAGCTGTCAGGCAGTTTTGCACCGCCAAATTCCTGCTTATATGTCCAGTGGGCGGCGACCCCAAACTCAGCAGTATAATGCATTGCTTTGGTACGAATCTGGATCTCAAGAATTTTTCCGTCATAGCTCATGACGGAAGTGTGAAGGCTTTGATACTGATTGGCCTTCGGCATAGCTATAAAGTCCTTAAATCTTCCCTCAATAGGCGGCCAGAGTTTATGCACGATACCCAAAATCGTATAACACTCGTTTGTTGTATTACAAAGGATCCTGACTCCCATCAAATCAAAAATCTCATCCAGTTCCTTCTTTCTTTTTTTCATTTTACGGTAAATGGAATAGAAATGTTTGGCACGGGTTGAGACATTTAAGTCACGTATACCTTCTTCTCCTGAGGCCCGGTAGATTGCTTTCTCCACCCGTTTTAGGAACTCAGTTCTCTCACTCTTTTTAGCAAGAAGAAAATCTTTGATATATTGGTACATGTCAGGATTGAGAGCTTTGAAAGAGAGATCCTCAAGTTCTGCCTTCATCCAGGATATCCCCAGACGGGCAGCAAGCGGAGCATAGATATCCAGACATTCGTTTGCAATCCGTTTGGCTTTCTCTTTTGGAAGAAATGCCAGGGTCCTCATATTATGCAGCTTATCAGCCAGTTTAATGATTATTACCCTGATATCCTTAGTCATGGCAAAAAGCATTTTCCGCATTGTTTCAGCAGCCTGAACGCTTTTATTCTTCACTTTAAGGATTGATATTTTTGTCACTCCATCGACAAGTACCGCTGCTGTTTTCCCGAATTTTGCAATAATATCATCGTGGGCAGTTGTGGTGTCTTCCCTGATGTCATGAAGAAATCCGGCAATAATGGAATCTGGATCCATGTGCATATCAACAAGTATTTCTGCAACATGATAGGGGTGGATAAAGAATGGCTCTCCGCTGGCGCGTTTTTGATCTCTGTGAAGGGATTCAGCCCAAACCGCAGCTTCCAGAATACGGACTTTATCCGATTCGGAATAGTGTTCTAATTTTTTTTCAAAAATGGCAATAAGGTCTTCCATACGCCTGTTACCCTTTGCTCCCCATTACAACTCTATCACGGCCTGCTAAATCTTTCAGGATTTCTGTATGTACAAAACCCGCAAAACTCATGATTTCAGATACTCGCTGAGCCTGATCAAATCCACATTCAATAATAAGATATCCCTTTTTATGCAGTTTAGCAAACCCCTGGCGGGCAAGCCTGCGAATTATATCCAGACCGTCAATTCCTGCAGCGAGGGCATTCTCAGGTTCTCCCCTTGCCACAAGATCCTCCTGCATGCACTCATTAAGGGTTAGGTAGGGAGGGTTTGATGCAATAAGAGAAAAGGGTCCCGGAATTGATTCAAGTAAATTCGAGTGATAAAGAGAGAGTTCTTTTCCAAGAATCCGCTGTGAATTTATGTTACTAACGTTCAGAGCATCTGAGGAAATATCACTTAAAGAGATATCGGCACCTGGAATTTCAGCCTGTATAGAGATACCGACACATCCGGATCCTGTACAGAGATCGAGAATTGAGTTGTCCGGCAATCCACGTTTGAACAGTGAAAGAGCCGTTTCTACGAGAAGTTCAGTGTCCGGGCGTGGGATCAGAACTCTTTCATCAACATAGAAATCATGACCATAGAACTCTTTATTTTTTAGTATATATGCAATAGGTTTGCCGGTTTTCCGGACCATGAGGAGTTTATTATACGTACCCATGGTTTCATTGTTTGTATGATCCGGAAGCGATGCGAGCATCTGCTCACGTGTTTTCCCGGAAACATGACACAAAAGAA
Source organism: Bacteroidota bacterium (assembly GCA_013202335.1). Next base: position 8,191 of record JABMQR010000157.1, on the reverse strand, counting down.
GAAGTGCATCGAGATATGGAGTATCTGTCACACCTGCTGCTGTCAGGGTATATGTTCCTAACTGCATGAGTTCACGATAAGTATTTTGAATTGCGGGAATTGTACGCATCATTAGCTGTTTTTCAGAGCTTCCTCACCTGCATGGAACTTCATTGCATCAATTACTTCATCCAAAGTTCCCTGCAGAATTGCATCAAGTTTATAGAGAGTCAAATTGATTCGGTGATCAGTTACACGATTCTGTGGGAAATTATACGTTCGTATCCGTTCTGATCTGTCACCGCTTCCTACCTGACTTTTTCTGTTTTCAGCTCGTTCCTTCTGTTTTTTATCCTCTTCCAGTTCGTACAGTCTGGCACGGAGTACACGCAGGGCTTTAGCCCGGTTTTTTATTTGAGATTTTTCATCCTGGCAGGTTACCACAAGCCCAGTTGGGAGGTGAGTGATACGAACTGCTGAGTCGGTGGTATTAACACTTTGTCCCCCAGGACCTGATGATCGGTATACATCAATTTTTAGATCTTCCGGGCTTAGGTTGATGTCTGTTTCTTCTGCTTCCGGAAGTACTGCCACGGTCACAGCGGATGTATGTATGCGCCCGCTTGATTCAGTTGTCGGTACTCGCTGAACACGGTGGACACCACTTTCCCATCTCATGTTTCCATATACTTCTTTCCCTGAAATTGAATAGATTATCTCTTTCAGCCCACCAATTCCGGTTTCATTCATGGAAAGAATCTCGATTTTCCACTTTCTGGTTTCTGCATAATGGGAGTACATTCGGTAGAGATCGGCTGAAAAAAGAGCAGCTTCATCCCCACCGGTTCCAGCACGGATTTCCATAATAATATTTTTTCCGTCAAGAGGGTCTTTTGGTACGAGAAGTTTTTTTAAATTAATTTCAGATTTTACCAGATCCTCTTTGAGCTGCTTCATCTCTTCTTCAGCCATTTCACGCATATCAGAATCTGTCTCTTCATCCATAAGTGCTTTAGCGTCAGTAATTTCCTCAGACAAACGCTTATAATTGTGAAATTCAGACACAACTCCCTGTAAATGGGAGTGTTCCTGCATGATCTCGCGGTATTTATTCATATCTTTCATAATATCAGGACTGGCAAGCATGGTTTCTACTAAGTGATAACGCTCGACTATCCCCTCTAATTTCTCTAACATAATTAACTCCTGCTCCAGTTTGTTAAATATTTTAGTTACGACGCTGGAGCGTCCGTTATTATACATAAGCAGCAGGGATAAATCAATTGCCGGACTTTTGCTATAAGATTTCATGAAGCTTGACATAAAATGTGTGTTGCGATATCGTAATAATATGTTTTCGGGGTAGGGTGCGTTCCTTTATGGGACAATTCCCGACCGGCGGTGAAAGTCCGCGAACCTTTAATAAAGGGTTGAACCGGTGTAATTCCGGTACCGACGGTAGAGTCCGGATAGGAGAAAACTGCGTATTTCCTTATAAAAATTCCATGATGGAGTTTTCTATTGAGAAATCACGTTGAGCCTGTTTAAAAACCCCGGGTCCCTAAGACTCGGATTTTTTTATGCCTATTTTTTACTTCTATCCAAATCATTCCGGTACTTCTGCTCTTGTAAACAGAGGCAATTTCAGAAATCTAAAATTGCCTTTTGAAGTTTTTGGATAAAATAGATAAAATGATGTATAGTATATTTTTACAACCATCCAAAAACTTCTGCAAAGATTAAAGGCAGAGCCTTTAGTCCAAGGTTGCTTTTTCAAAATCAGGAATTTTGAAAAAGCCTCAACTGATAAAATCTGGGAGGATCGTATGAAAATTGTTGAAGGGACACTGCATGGAGAGCATAAAAAATTTGCTGTAGTTATGAGTAAAGTAAACTCGTCTGTAACTGAAAACCTGCTCGATGGAGCTTTGAGCTGTTTGAAAGAGAATGGGGTTGATAAATCTGCGATTCTGGTAATCAGGGTTCCTGGTGCATGGGAAATTCCTATAGCAGCAGAACGGGTTGCAAAGTCCAACGCCTTTGATGCGGTAATCTGTCTTGGAGCTATAATAAGAGGCGAAACACCACACTTTGAGTATGTTGCCGGTGAAGTGAGTAAGGGGATAGCTGCAATATCCCGAAAAACCGGGAAGCCAGTTGCTTTTGGGGTTCTTATTACCGATACAATTGAGCAGGCGGCGGCATTGACCGGGGAGAAGGGTGACAACAAAGGGTGGGAAGCTGCCGGTTGTGCTCTTGAAATGGTAAATTTAATGGAGAAAATTGGTCAATTTGAAGGCAGCAGTTTTCTCCAGGGAATGTTCTAGGGGTCTGTCGGATTTGATGCTATTGGAGCTATTTTTAGAGAATTTTGGACTATGAAGTTTTTCAAGAAAAACTTCGAAGAATTAAATTTATATAAATTTAATTCCTTTGTGGAATGAATGAGGCAAATATATGCCATATTTGCCAATTGAAAGACGAAAAAGAGGGCGGAAAGGTCGAATCAATGCTTGTATTGAACATGAACAAATATTGATTAAATCCGACAAACTCCTATTATCGACAACAGAATATAGATCGATTGCCGATATGTGTATGTATACAGTTATAAATCAAGATCAGCGAGTAGTTCTTTATTTTTCCCAATATTTGCTGGGGTCAGGGTATTCATTCTGCTGAAAACAAATGCTCCTGTCAGAAAAAAGAGTGCTGGTATAAGAGCCATATGGAGATGTATTCCGAACAGTGCCTGAGTTGACCGCGGATCCTGATCAAATTTGGTTATAGAGTGAATGGCCCAGAAAACCAGCGCCTGACTGGCATACGAGAGCCGTCCGAAAAAAGCCCTGAATCCCATATAGATTCCATCATCCCGTTTCTTTTCCTTTACAACAATTTCATCAATAACATCCGCCATAGCTGCTGGCATAAAAAGCCAAAATCCGCCAAAACCAAGCCCCCACAAGGACATGCAGACAGTAAACCCTACGTAACTGTTAATAAAAGTCATAGGAAGTGCACAGACTGCCATCGCAAGAGAGCTGATTACCAGCATTTTCTGATTACTTTTCAATTTTTTAGAGATTATTGTCCAAATAGGAACAGAGATAATTGCGCCTATAAGCATACCGCCAAATATAATAGTAGTATCGCTGCTGGTACCCGGCAATACATAATCACCTACATAATGGATAGACCCGGTCATAAGAATAGTTCCAGACTGGTAGAGGAAAAAGAGCAGGATAAACGCTACAAAATTGCGCTGTTTGAAAGCCTGTTTCATCTGGCTGAAAAACGATTCTCTGTTTCCTTCAGCTCTCTCTTTTGCAACTTTTTTCATATATCGATCGATCATCGGCTTGTCTTCACGCACACCAGGGATCATCAGGAAGGCAATAAAGACAGCTATACCGGCAATTACCCAACCACTGGTCAGGTAGGAGCCTCTGTCCCCATAATTGAAAAACATGGGCGGAATAACGAATCCGCCTGCTATTCCGAAAACACCAATTACTGTTCCTATACCGGCAGTTTTTATCCGCTCCCTGCCGCCGCGGAATTTATCAGGGAAAATTGACTGGAAGTTAACTTCCCAAATAGAGTAGAGCCCGTCATAGAGACAAATTGAAACTACCATCCAGACAAATACTGCAAAAGGGTTCTCTTTAGCATTCAGAGATTTTGGAATGGAAAAAATGAGGACAAAGCTGACTGCGCAGAGGATAGTCCCAATAATTATCCAGGGAAACCGTCTGCCAAGTTTTTTAGAGAGAAAGGTTGGACGAGAAGTTATATGACCGATAAGCGGATCATTTACTGCATTCCATATTGAGTAGATTATAGTGGCAAGAGCTGCCAGGCCGGCTGGTAATCCAACCTCAGTTTCATAGAATTTGAATACAATTGCGGCAAATGCTCCGGTAAGAAATTCTGCGAGAAATCGGCCTCCGCCATAAGAACTCATTACACCAAACGGCTGACCCGTTCTGATACCTCTTTCAGCACTCTTCATACGCTTTATTTCCATTTTGTTTTTGTTATTTTTCCGTTACACTAGTCAAATAGGGAGTTCTCTATTTTGGATTATCCCGTAACAGATTTATTAGATTTTAAGCGGAATAGGGGGAGAATGCAAGTAAAATGGATATGGATATGGTTATGGTTATGGAGAAATTATTACGGGAAGTTCGGGGCTCATTAGAAACTTTTCAGGCAGATATGGTTCTGATGAACGGCAGGATCCTCACTATGGATGATGAGAGACCTTCTGCTGAAGCCGTTGCAATTACCGACGGTCGAATAGGAGCTGTAGGTACAACCCGTGAGATTTTGCATTGTGCGGGGCCGCAGACGCATGTTGTTGATTTGGCAGGGCGGACCGCCGTACCAGGATTCATTGAGTCTCATAATCATTTTCTCTTTCTGGCTGCAGATATTCATGGAGTTGACTGTTCTCCTCAGGCAGCAAAATCAATTGATCTGGTTATTGAGCGGTTAAAAGAACGGGCAGAAGGGACAAGAATAGGAAATTGGATAGAGGGCTGGGGGTACGACGATCTTCGGATTGCTGAGGGGCGTCACCTTACCTGTACCGATCTGGATAGAGTTTCGCAAAAACATCCTGTATGCGTTTTTCATATTACCCGCCATTTTGTTACCTTAAATAGTGCGGGGCTTTTAGCAGCCGGAATTTCAGGCAGTACACCGCAGCCTTCCGGCGGATATATCGGAATGGATAAAAATGGTAATCCCAATGGAATTCTTGCAGAAAATTCTGCTATGCAGTATCTGCGGAACGTCCTGCCGCCCAGAAGTGCAAAAGAGCTGGCTGATGGATTGGTTCAGGCTGGAAAGGCTGCCCTTGAACGGGGGATTACCTCTGTACATGATGCAGCAGCAGGTACAGGACCAACTGATTTTGCAGCTCTGAGTGCAGTTGTTTCAGGAGATAAAATGCCGATCAGGGTTCAGGGAATGATTCCTTATCAGTTTATTGAAACGATTTATGGGATAGAAAATGCACACCCGCTAAATGGTTTTAGGACGGGTTCCGGGACAAATCGTTTGAAAATTGGTCCGGTAAAGATATTCATTGATGGGTCGATTCAGGGATATACCGCGGCTCTATCAGAACCCTACTATGATAATCCCGAGACCTGTGGATTTATGACACTGGATCAGGATTCGTTGGATAATCTTGTACGAAAATACCACGAGATGGGTTTCCAGATTGCTGCACATGCTAATGGGGATAAGGCAATCGGGGCATTTATTTCTGCTGCAGAGAGAGCTCAGAAGGCCTATCCCCGCAGCAATTCACGGCACAGGATAGAGCATTGCCAGACAGTTTCCAGTAGTCAGCTTAATGAAATGGCATCTCTTGGTATGCATGCCTCTTTTTTTGCACCGCACATTAAATTCTGGGGTGATTTTCATTATGATCGGTTTCTTGGACCAGACAGAGCAAATCGAATCTCTCCATTGGCTGAAGCTATTGATGCTGGTGTACGTTTCGGGATTCATAGTGATGCCCCGGTATCACCGTTGGATCCGCTTATTGGTATGACCTGTGCGGTTAATCGACAGACTGAATCGGGCAGGGTACTGGGACAAGATCAGCGGATTACTCCGGAACAGGCTCTACGGGCTTATACACTCGATGCTGCCTATTTGGGCTTTGAAGAACACGTGAAAGGGAGCCTTGCTCCCGGGAAATTGGCGGATATTACGGTCTTATCAGATGATATCGATGCACTTTCCAGTGATAGGAGAAAGAATATTGAGGTTGATATGACAATTATCGGTGGAAAAGTATGCTATGAACGATCATCCTGAACAGCAGCTTTAACCGGTTTTATCCGCAGATAAAAGAAGATGACTGAGCATGAAATGATAAGCATGCCGGTAATACTGTAGATGTCCGGGGAGTCATTTCTCATAAAGATCCAGCTGAGTCCCGCCCCGATTACCGGGTTAAGGAATTTCATCATATTCAGTTCAGATATTTTCACCTCCGGTTTCTGCAGCAGCTCATACCAGATTGAGAACGCAACTGCTGAAACAATACTCAGCCAGACCAGGCTGAGATAAAAAGTTCCCGGCTGCCGAAAGGATGGAACTCCTTCAACCGGCAGAGAAATGAGGAAAAGAATAAATCCACCGATAAATATCTGTACGGCATTTAGTTTAAGCGGATCGTAAGGTTTGCTGTTTCGTTTTAGGACTACCTGCAGTACCGCCTCTGAGAGGCATGCGGTGAGCAGGAGTGAAATTCCGAAAATTTCCCGCAGCCCCGTTTTGGTCATGGGGTCCCGGCTTAGACTTATCAATACAATTCCACCGATAGCGACGAATAAACTGATTATCTTTCGCATATTCAAAGAATCGTTTTTAAGGAATAGGTGAGATGCAACTGCTGAAAACAGCGGTATAGCTCCAATAATGATTGCCGCTATTGAGGCTGGAACACGGTCAATTCCGGCATAGTAGAGGCCGTAAAAGAGCGTAGTCTGCAGGATTGCTGTTTTAAGAACAAGCATCCAATGGGTTTTTGTATGGGAAATTACTCCCCGGATATCACGTATGAAAAAAAGCAGCAGAACCCCTGAAAGCATAAACCGGGTTCCGGCAAAAAAGAACGGAGAGGCATATTGAAGCCCGGTTTTAACTCCAAGGAATGCAGTTGACCAGAGAATTATGGGTATTAATGACTTAATATAAGTGTTTTTCATGCTGTGACTATAGATCAGATTGAATTGATTGACAATGAGCTTAGGGTTGATATTTAAGTACACATAAATCGCATTAGTGAAGTTTTTGATGATTTATAATTGCTTCTGAAACAACAATAAAAACAGCTCTCAAAAAACTTCTGGAGTTAGCATCTTAAAAATGAACCAAATTGAAAATTTGGTTTTTGATTTTTAAGATGCTAACTCAATTGACAAGATCGGAATTCATCGCTTATTATGTGTTTGTTGATATGAACAACAAACAGGAATTATGGCAGATACAAAAATACTGGAAGCAAAAATTAATCAAACTCTTGTCCTGAAAAAAATCAGGAATCAACCGGGAATCAGCCGTATTGAAATTGCCCGGGAACTTGGGTTAAACAGATCGACGATCACCTATATTGTTTCCGGTCTTCTGAATAAAAGGCTTCTGGTGGAAGGGGAGGCTCTTAGGGGTACGCTGTCTCAAGGGGGTAGAACGCCCATTGGATTGATGCTTAACAGCTTGAACAGTCTGATTATAGGGGTAGAGTGGCAGATAGATTATTTCCGCTATGTCATTACCGATGTGAGTGGAAAGATCATTGAGAAAGGCCGGGAGACCCTGATAAGCAAAGACAAGAGAGATTTCTATAAAAAACTGAGCATGGTTATCAACAAAAACCAGGAAAAATTGGCTATTCCTGTTCGGGCTGTCAGTTTGGGGGTGCCCGGAAGGGTCAATCCGTTTGAAGGTACCGTTTTGCAATCTCTGCCTATCGGGCTGGAGAGATACCCGCTTGCAGATGAGATGGAAAAAGAGTTTTCCTTGCCGGTGCTGATCGATAATGATGCAAATTGTTTTGCCTGGGGAGAACTCCAGGAGACTAGCGGTGACGTGCGAAGTCTTTTATGTCTGATGTTGGAATTCCATTTTCTGGAAGATGGAAACTTTGATGATCAGGAGATTGGTATCGGGATAGTTCAGAATCAGAAAGTCTCCTATGGTGCCCATTATTCGGCAGGTGAGTTGGAGAACGAACTGGTTGCTACCGGATTGAAAAAGGAGCATCTTGAATATCTGAGACAAACCGGCGATATGTCAGGTGAGTCTGTAAGTATCGTAACTGACTATTTTTTTACACTATTTACTGCGCTCAAACCGATTGTTTCGGTTCTGGATCCCGGAACAGTTATCCTTGGCGGGGATTTTCTTATATTCAGGGATTATGTTGATAAAGCCCTGCAAGGTGTGTATGAAAATCAGCGCAGCAGTTTAGGAAAATCTGAGATTGATTGGAAGTATTCATCACTTGGTGAGTATGAGGTAGCTTTTGGAGCCGCCTGTCATTTGATGGAAACCATATTCACCCTGCCGTCTTATGAGATGAAAAATAAGGAAAGATTATTAAATTGGGAGACGATTCTCATATAAGTGAGGCAATTTCAAAAATCTAAAATTAAATCTATGATTTAATTCGATTTTCTAGGAAATT
>JABMQR010000156.1 GCA_013202335.1 Bacteroidota bacterium | reverse complement strand
GATCTACCTATTAGTGAAGTTTTTGATGGTTTGTAATTACTTTAGATACAATAAGATAAACCATTCGTCAAAAACTTCTAAAGACAATTTCTTATAAATCTTCGATTTATGAAATTGGCTCATGTATATAGTATAAATTTTTTCATAATAAAATCGAAAGCTTTAAAGACCATTGCAGAAAAGCGGAACAAAAGGCAATAGTAATTGGGCAATAGTAATTGCCTTGGTTCTCTTTACTTTCCCTAGTGGAATAACCTATAATAAAAAACTCTATCAGTACTAAGCAAGTTGCTGATAATTTCATCTTCTATATTTTTTATCTAATTGACTGATTATTAAACAGGATACTATGGAATTATTAGAACCGGGTAGTTCTCTTCATGGGTTTACAGTTGTTTCTCAAATAGATTTGCCTGAATATAATGGTACAGGAATAAGACTGAACCATAATGCTACAGGACTTGATCTTTTTCATATCCATAATTCAGATCCTGAAAATTTCTTTGCATATATTTTCAAGACACCACCAAAAAACAATAATGGGACAGCTCATATACTTGAACACTCTGTTCTGGCCGGCTCCAGAAAATATCCAGTCAAAGATCCATTTCTTGAATTGATGAAAGGAAGTGCACAGACTTTCCTCAATGCATTCACCTTTCCGGATAAAACAGTTTATCCCGCTGCCTCTCCATTAAAAAAAGATTTTTTTCATTTGTTTGATGTGTTTGGTGATGCTGTTTTTTTCCCCTTGTTGAAGAAAGAGGTCTTTCATCAGGAAGGCGTACGGATTGTATGTGGTCCCAAAGGCCAAATCTCATTTGACGGTATTGTTTTTAATGAAATGCGTGGTGCTTATTCCGATCATGATTCAATCCTGGCTGAGAAATCCTTTCGATCCCTGTTTCCAGATACACCCTATGGTATGGATTCAGGTGGTGCTCCTGTTGATATTGTAAATCTCTCGTATGAGGAATTCCGTGGTTTTCACGCTGAATATTACCATCCTTCCAACTGCCGAATTTTCATTTACGGCGACATACCGACTGAGGAACATATACAGTTTCTTGAAGAAAAATTTCTGCATGAATTTACCGCAATAAAAACTGATTCTGCAATTCCTGCTCCCAGATCCTGGGGAAAGCCGGAATCATTCACTTTCAGTGGTCCCGGTATGGAAACAGATGTGGAGGACTTAGGAGGGTCAGCAGTAATTAACTGGATTGCCGGTTCTTCAACTGATCCTGTTGAGATTATGACCCTTGAAGTGTTAACAGAGACTCTTTTAGGTAACCCCGGTGCGCCGCTGTACCGGGCGATTATTGAATCAGGTTTGGGGATGGATATTGCTTCAATGAGCGGGATGGAAGCTGATTTTCGTGAAATAGTATTTAGTATCGGAATTAAAGGTATACGTCCGGAGAATATTGCGGAGTTTGAGAAGATTATTCTGCAGTGCCTTGAGAAATTAGTTAAAGAGGGTATTCCGGAAAAGAATATTTCATCTGCTGTTAAAAGAATTGAGTTCAGTCATCGGGAATTGCGGGGCGGCATTCCTACGGGTTTAAGGGCAATGTCCCGGTCGCTGCGCGGATGGCTTCATGGAGCTGATCCGGAAGCTACAATGATATTTAATTCAGTTATGGATAGTGTTAAACAGCACCTGGAAGAGGATGGATTGTATCTGGAGACATTTATCACGAAACACCTCCTGCAGAATCTGCACCGGTCACTTGTCACAGTAATCCCAAAAAAGGATTATATTGAGCTGCAGAATGCACAAATCCGAAAGGCTTCCCGGGAAATTGAAGGAAAAACAAAGACGAATAAGAAGGATCTTAAGCACATTCAGGATGATCAAAAGAGATTGAAAACCTATCATGATCAAGCCGATACTGAAAAGTCTCTCAAGTGTATTCCCGGTTTATCAGTTGATGACATGCCGGTAAATGTAAAAACTATTGTTACTCAGAATTCAAATTTAAAGGGAATTCCGGGGTATAGGCATACTTTTTTCACCAATGGAATTGGCTATATTGATTTTGCGTTTAATATAAGTGGACTAACACATGAAGAGACCATGCTGCTGCCCTTGTTCAGCAGATTGATTTATATGACGGGAATTCCCGGATATAGTTATAATGAGGTTTCTCAGTTGCTGGCTGAAAAGACGGGTGGTTTTTATGCATTCCTGGATACCGGAACCCCGGTTGAATCAAAGTCTGCATCAAGATTTCTTTTTTTTCGGTGTAAAGTACTTGAGAATGAGGCCGAACCTGCTTTGGAATTGGTTCGTGATATTCTGACCAATTCTGAATTGTGGGATAAAAAACGTATAAAAGATATTATTCAGGAACAGATTAGTGATTTTTCTTCAGAAATCATTCCTTCCGGTAATGCCTTTGCGAGTCTAAGAGCCTCCAGCAGGATGCGGGAAGTTTCTGCCATTGAAGAGCAGTGGCGTGGTATTGAGCAGCTTTTGCATATTCAGTCACTACGCGATGTTTCAGAGGATGAGCTGAGAAATATTGGTGATATTTTACGGTCTATCAGACAAAAAGTTCTCCTGCAAAACCGTCTGACCTATAATTTAACTGCCGATGAGTCTTTTCAGAAATCATTGGAGCAGTTAGCTGGAGGATTTTTTAGCGCGTTTAAATCCGGGAGTTCTGCAGACAGCATGAGCAGCGACTCTGCAAAATCTGAAATTTCACTAAGCGATCCAGTCCCTTTTGAAACCTTTGTTACATCATCAGATGTTGCATTTAATGCAATAGTACTCCCGGCTCCCCGGGTTTATGAACCTGGACAATCTGCATTCACCGTACTTTCACATATAATTACGACCAATTTCCTTTGGGAGAAGATCCGTGTTCATGGTGGAGCCTATGGCGCACATGCTGAGGTAAACTTGCTTGAAGGACTATTTACGATGTCATCATACCGTGATCCGCGCATTGCCGGATCCTATCAGGATTTTACCGCTTCTCTTCAGGGGATGGCTAATGGAGACTTCAGTATTTCTCTCGTCGAGAAATCTATTATCTCCCTGATAAGCAGGGATTTGAAACCACTTACTCCCCGTGAGAAAAGCATGCTTGGTTTTCGCAGGAGTATGTTTGGCATAACTGATGAACTTCGTCAGAGAAGAAGAGATGAATTTTTTGCTATGACAAAAGATACTATATCTCAGGCAGCAGAGACATTGCTTGCTGCTTATGAATCAGGGGACTCAGCTTCAGTCACGATAGCAGGGCAGGAACTGGTTGATGCAAATCTTAAGAAGTTTCCGAAATTATCAAAAAATATCAAAACACTAATTATTTAATAAATTGGCAGGAGTCCTTTTTCATAAAGAAGGGCACTTGCTTTAAAAGCAGAATAGGGGGAAGTTATCAGGATTATCTCCTGTTCCTCTGCAAGCTCAATCATTTGTTTTGTCGGCTTTTTGCCGCGAACAAACAAAATAATATGGATATCTGACATAGAAGCTGTACGAATTGACTGGGTATTTACCAGTCCGGTGATAAGGAGCAGGTGTTCATCAAGAAGAGTGAGGACGTCACTCATCAAATCAGAGGTAAAACCATAAAGCACCTCTTTATCGTTTTGGCTGTCCCCGCAAACAATCAATCCGGCAATAGTATCAACTATTTCAGAAATCTTCATATATTCATAAATCTCCTTTTAATTGTGCAGTACTATAACAGAAGCATAGACTATGTTAAAGAGATGTTTTTGGATATAATAATAACATGAGAAAAACTATAAGTTTCAGTGAAATAGAGCAGTCTGTCTATAATGCGGTATTAAAAGCAGGCGTGATTCTATCCGGTGATGTCAAAGAATCTTTGCAAAAAGCGGTTGCAGATGAGGCGGAACATGAAGCGGCTGTAGAATCCAGAGGTTCTGCTGTTATCAGTAAGATTCTGGAAAATCTTGATGCTGCCGAAAAAATGAATATTCCCATGTGTCAGGACACCGGCATGGTTATTGTATTCGCTGATATAGGTACTGAGGCTTCTGTAAATCTTTCTGATATTGATAAAGCAGTAAATGCGGGTATAGAAGCTGCATTTTTAAATGGCTTTTTTCGTAAGTCAATAGTGTTGGATCCTGTTTTTCATAGAGAGAATACCGGAAACAATCTCCCTGCAGTAATTTATCACAATCTTGTTCCGGGAAATCAGCTCATCCTGCAGCTTCTGCTTAAAGGGTTTGGTAGTGAGAACTGCAGTGGTCTTGTTATGTTAAACCCCACAGCCGGTATACAGGGAATAATTGATGCTGTTACTAAAATCGTTGAAGAGGCCGGGGGTAAGCCCTGTCCGCCGATCATTGCCGGAATTGGGATTGGTGGTACGGCAGATCGTGCAATGCAGCTCTCAAAACGAGCTCTTCTCAGAGATGTTTTAGATAAGCATCCTGACAACAGCTACGCGGAACTTGAGAAAAAAATTCTACTGCAGCTGAATAGTCTGAATATCGGACCAGGAGGACTTGGTGGGGTTACAACCGCTATTGCAGTGAAAATTGAGGCTGAATCAACCCATATAGCAGGCCTGCCCATTGGGGTAAGTATCAGCTGCTGGGCTGACAGAAAACAGAAAATCGTACTGGGAGAGTCGTAATGAAAAAGACTATTCGTTCATTAACACTTCCTATGGCAAAAGAAACTGCTGCAGGTCTTCGTGTCGGTGAGGAGATTCTGCTCTCCGGGACAATGCTTGTTGGTCGTGATCAGGTACATGAACAGTTTCAGCTGCTGCTTAATTCCGGGAAAGAACTGCCTATCTCGCTCAAAGAAGAGACAATATTCTATATGGGTCCGGCTCCTGCACCAAATGGGGCTATAATCGGCTCCTGCGGGCCAACAACGGCATCCAGAATGGATCCTTTTACCCCGGATCTGCTTGATGCAGGACTTATCGGTATGATTGGTAAGGGACCCCGAAGTTTGACTGTTCTGGAAGCGGTGAAAAGAAATGGAGCGGTCTATTTTTATGCTTTTGGGGGCTGTGGTGCTTTGTATGCACAAAAAGTGCAGTCCATTGAATGTATTGCATTTCAGGAGTTCGGCCCGGAGGCGCTGTACCGGATAGAGGTAAAAGATTTTCCGGTAATTGTAGCTATGGATAGTATCGGAACATCAATTTTGTAGAATCCATCTTTTTAAATAGCATAATCACACCTCTCTAAACAACAATAACGTGAAAAACTTATGGCAAAAACTAGTATGACATAGGAAAAGTAAGAAGTTAATATATACACATACATATCTCATTAACAAATTATTAGAAGGATTCGGATTATGAAAACAAAAAAAGAAATACAGAATCTTATTGGAAAAATGACTCTGGCGGAGAAAGCTTCTCTCTGTTCAGGAAAAGATTTCTGGACTACACAGGAAATAGACAGGCTGGGAATTCCTTCAATAATGATGACTGATGGACCTCATGGGTTGAGAAAGCAGGAGGAGAGAACAGATCATTTAGGGTTCTCGTGAGAGTTGTTCTGTCAATTCCAATTTTTTCAGCAAGTCTATCCTGGATGATGCCATCCTCTTGGGATAAATTAGTAAGAATTGGTACTTGTCCGCATCCGATCCCCAAAGATACCAATATTGGTTTTATACTGATAAACCTGAAAAAAATGAAATTTACGTCCCATCGGGAGTGTGCTACACTAACGTATGGCAGATGGAAAGAGTTTTGATCTCTATTGGCGCAATAAATTTTGTACAACGGTAGAGGAGAACAGCGAAACACCTCAATTATATACACAAAAACTGAAGGAAGATGACTCGGATCCTGTTAACTGGACAATTAATGCAATGGAAGCGGTGAGGGGACAGTCAGAGGGTGGCGCTAAGGCTTTGTACGAAATTATGACCCGTTGCGCCTGTACCTATCCAGAGGAGTCTCTGACCGGACTCAGAGATCTCTACCGGCAGACCGGAAGTGTATCAGTGGTTCACAACAGACTGCAGGAGCAGTTTCTTCGGGATATTTATAATGGACCCGTGAATTAGGACATCAATCTTAGTTTGGTGTTATACTAAAAGCACGGAGAAAAAAGTGTCAAAGAAAAGAAGATCATTTAGCAACGAATTAAAATTCACCATAGTTCTGGAAGCTATAAAAGGGCAG
>JABMQR010000155.1 GCA_013202335.1 Bacteroidota bacterium | reverse complement strand
GGTAGAATCCCACCGGCTTCCGGTCAGTTGAAACACATTCAAAACCGTGATCAAAAAAGAGTAGTAATTGAAATAATCCTTGATTTTTAAATTACCACAGTATACTGTAATTTTCATGATTAAAGATTATAAGAATAACAGCCCTAAAATTGCACAAAGTGCATTTGTATTTGGCAGTGCCGTAATTATCGGTCAGGTATCTATAGGTTCCGGATCATCAGTCTGGGCAAATGCCGTAATTCGCGGCGATATTGGTACTATCTCTATTGGTGAGAATTCAAATATCCAGGACAATTGTGTAGTCCATATTACTGAAGGATTGCCTGTTTCTATTGGGGACAGAGTAACGGTAGGTCATGGTGCAATTCTTCATAGCTGTACGGTTGGAAATGACTGTCTGATTGGTATGGGGTCAATTATTCTGGATAAAGCGGTAATTGGGGATAACTCAATGGTTGGAGCAGGATCATTGGTTACTCCGGGAAAAACATTTCCGTCGAACTCATTAATCATGGGTTCCCCCGCAAAAGTGGTACGAGTTCTCACTGATAATGAGTTAATAAGTAACAGAAAAAATACTGAACGTTATGCCTCTGTAGCTGCAGAATATTCTACAGCTTATGCATCACCAAAGGATTGAAACAGAGAACATTTGGAGGTTTGTAACACATGAGCAAATTAACTCTCATTCATAAAACGGATGAGTATACACAGGAAACTGCAGCCGGTACAAATTTACTTGATATTATACAAGAATTAGAAATACCAGGATTCAATGCCCCCTGCGGAGGTAAGGGAACCTGTGGAAAATGCAGGATTATCCTTAAAGAAGGAATTCTCAATCCAATTACCGATCAGGAGAAATCACTGCTTGATTCCCCGGATATGGCTAAAGGTATCAGAATGGCCTGCCGATGCAGCATCCAGGAAAACAGTCCCGTTACTGTATATATTCCCGAAGCTGCTGAATTACGCATTCAGGCTTCATGTGCCCTGCTGATGAAAAAGCATAACCCAAGATTTCAAATGCAGGATATTACTATTGATTCAGGATCTTTGGATGATCAGAAGAGTACTCTTTCAAAGGTATTATCAGAAATTGAGGTATCCGGCATTTCTCCATTACAGAAATCAGTTAATACATCATTCACTCCTGCTTCCCTGCAGACTCTGGGTACTTCATCAGATTCTATAGATAAATCCGATAACAGCAGTTCAAATAAATGGCATGTACTGATGGACAAATCTGAGTTGATAGAGATTCAGAACTATGAAACCCTCTATTATGGATGTGCTGTAGATATTGGAACAACAACGATTGTCATCCACCTCATAAACCTTGTAAATGGTACAGTTATGGGAACCTGGTCAGGGATGAATGAACAAAAACGCTACGGTGCAGATGTAATCAGCAGAATTCAGTTCAGTATGGAACAAAAAGAGAATACCGGCAAACTGCAAAAAACCATTGTTTCTCAGATCGACAACGCGGTTAATTATTTGCTTAAAGAGTCAGCTTTAACTGAACAGCAGGTGAAAATTATGACTATTGCCGGAAATACCACAATGCTCCACTTTCTTACCGGCTGTGACACTTCTGGAATAGCAGCCTCCCCTTTTATTCCTGTTTTTACCGATTTTCTCACATTTTTCGGAGCCGATCTGGGATTTTTCTCCATTCCCAAAGCAAGAATTGAACTTCTTCCGTCTATAGCTGCTTATGTTGGTGCGGATATCTCAGCGGGTATTAGTGTCACAAATCTTCTCAATAAAACATCCCCCACCCTATTTTTAGATATTGGAACAAATGGAGAGATGGCATTGGGTGATAACGGTAAGGCAATCTGCTGCTCTACCGCTGCAGGCCCGGCTTTTGAAGGAGCCAATATCCGGTATGGAATGGGCGGTGTTACCGGTGCTATAGATTCTGTGAAACTTGAGAATGGGAAAGTTATCTATACCACAATAGGCAATACTCCACCAATAGGCATCTGCGGCTCCGGGATTATAGATGCAGCAGCTCTGCTTATCTCTTCCGAAGCAGCTGATTATACCGGAAGAATAGAATCACAGGACGACTTCAATGCACCCTGGATTGTAGAATTTGACGACCTGCCTGCACTTCTTCTTGCAAGTGCTGAAGAGACTAAAAACGGCGTTCCGATCGTTTTTACTCAGAAAGATCTTCGGGAAGTCCAGTTGGCTAAAGCTGCTGTTGCCGGGGGCATAATGACCCTGTTAAAAGAACGCAATATATCCCTTGAGGATGTTGATCATGTATATCTTGCCGGAGGATTTGGAAGCTATATTAACCCTGAAAGCGCTGGTATAATTGGATTACTTCCCGGAAATCTATCTGAAAAAACAGAAACAGCAGGAAATACTTCCGGTGAAGGAGCAGTTTGGGCACTCCTTGACAGGAATGAATTTGACAATCTGCAAGTTATACAGTTACATTGTTCTTATATAGAACTTTCAGCACGTGCTGATTTTCAGCAATTTTATATCGAAGAAATGTATTTTGGAGATTATTGATGACCTATTCTATGGGAACCGAACAAGAGCCAAATCCCGGCACTACCCAATATATTCTGAAAAGAGCTGATGAAATAGCAGCACATTATTCTCACAGCACCGGGATATCGTGCCGGATTATAAATGATGCATTACTTCTTGATGAAAAAAGTAACTTTTGCTTCTGTAAAATTGCAAATGATTATCCTGATAAACGTATAGGCCCCTTATGTGGAAGAAATCACTTACATAATGCACGCCAGGCAGAACGGTTTGGCGGTAGTTTTATCTACTTCTGCTCCTCCTTCCTCCTCTACTGGAGCAGTCCTATAATCAAAGATGGTTTACTAATTGGGGCATTTATTGCTGGACCTGCTATGATGGTCACGAAAGATGAAGTTGTTGAGGAATGGGGAAAACTGTACCCATCGATTACCGAAGATGTATTCAGAGAATATGTTGATGAAATACCGGTAATAACAACGGAAAGATCACGAAGCCTCTCAGAACTGCTGTTAATGTGTGCCGGATGGGTACGTGAAACAAGTGACCTAATGCTGATTGAAAGCCGTGAATATCAGGATCAGCAATCTCACATCTCAGAATATATTCATGAATTAAAGAGATCTACCAGTGACAGATCCACAGTTTCATATCCTATCGAGAAAGAAGATGAACTGCTTTCAGCAATATCACGGGGAAACCGGGATCAGGCACAGAGGTTGTTAAATGAGATACTGGGAAATGTTTTCTTTTCAAGCGGTCGGGATTTTGAGATCATAAAATTCCGTATTCTTGAATTAATTATCCTTCTTTCCCGTGCTTCGATTGACGGCGGGGCAAATCCGGACGATATTCTGACATACAACTACCGCTATTTACGTGAGATAGAACAATTCACGAATGTAGACAGTCTTGCATATTGGTTATCCGGTGTTTTAAACAGGTTTGCTTCGCAGGTATTCAACCTGCAGGAGGTAAAACATGTTGACCGGTTGGAACGTACTCTCCATTATATTAATTCCCATTATACAGAAAAAATCAGCCTTGAAGATGCTGCATCGTACGCTGCACTAAGTCCGGCTTATTTCAGTAAGATTTTTAAAGAAGAGATGAACTGCAGTTTTACCATCTACATAAACAGGATCAGGATCGATCATGCAAAAACTCTGCTCCGCACCACTCCCTGTACACTCATAGAGATTTCCGGTTTGGTGGGATTTGAGGATCAAAGTTATTTTTCCCGGGTATTTAAAAGCATAGCCGGGATATCCCCCGGCAAGTACCGGGAAAACTCAGGAAAGATTCAGCGGAGCAAACAGGAAATCCATACGTAACCACTGCTTTATCCCTCAAGTTCAAAAGAAAATACAATTTTTATAAAAAATTTCACAGACTGATACCATTTTCGAAGGTATTGTTATAGCATCATAATACTATCTGAGAGAGGGGGAAAGGAAGTGAAATTCTTCCGCGAGCCCGTCACTGTAATTTCTATTTGCTGCTTGTATTATTCGGTTTTTCAGCAATAAAGAGAGAGCCAGGTTGCCCCTACCAGATTTATTTCGCTATTAAGCTTCGTGGAATGAGCTGTATGCAAAAGGAGAAAAGTCATGGCAGACATGAACGCTCTATCCGAATTTTTGCAGAAAGGAAGAGCAAAAGAAGTAAAAGAACTGGTACAGGCAGCACTCGACGAAGGTGTTAGCGCAAAGATCATCCTTGAAGAAGGGTTGATGAGTGGTATGAGTATTATCGGGGTAAAATTCAAAAACAACGAAGTATTTGTTCCTGAAGTCCTTATTGCAGCACGGGCAATGAATGCCGGAACTGAGCTGCTAAAACCATTTTTAGTTGATGCAGGTGTTGTTTCTAAAGGTACGGTTATACTGGGAACGGTAAAAGGTGACCTTCATGATATCGGAAAAAACCTTGTCGGTATGATGATGGAAGGGAAAGGGCTTGAAGTTGTCGACCTTGGAACTGATGTTTCTCCCAAACAATTTGTTGAGGCAGCAATTAGTAACAATGCAAACATTATTGCATGTTCAGCACTGTTGACAACAACAATGACTGAAATGCAGAATATTGTTAAAGAGGCGGAAAGTGCCGGTATCCGCGACAATGTTAAAATCATGATCGGTGGCGCTCCGGTTACAACTTCATACTGTGAAAATATTAATGCTGACTACTATACAGCAGATGCTGCATCAGCATCCGAAGTTGCTGTAGAAATTTGCGAGGCATAATCAGATATTAATGTTATCAGGTTCTGATTACAGCAAGTAAGGGGTCCTCCAGATAAACTGGAATAGAGGACCCCTTTATTTTTTATCACTTCCGGATCATCATATTTCAATCAAATCGATAAGAGGCTTACTATGATCGAAAAAAAACCCGTACCCGTACCCCTTTTCTTGTTAACAGGTTTCCTGGGATCAGGGAAAACTACCCTGCTAAATTCTCTGTTAGCATTTTATAAGGATAAAAAGCCTGGAGTAATAGTCAATGAATTCGGGGAACTGGGAATTGATAGGACAGTACTCTCTTCGCGAACAGGAATAGTAACCACTGAATTGAACGGCGGACAGATTTTCTGCAGTTGTATTTCCGGAACATTTATTGATTCTATTGCAGAGTATAATGATAAAGATATTGATGTGCTGTTTGTCGAAGCTTCAGGTTTGGCAAAACCAGCCCCTTTAATAGAAATCATGCAGTTTGCGGATAAGAAAACACAGGGAAATATTGAGTATAAAGGTATGATTTGTGTTATTGATGCCTCACGTTTTGAGATTCTCAGCCAGACTCTTCTTACTATTGAGGAACAAATTCGTTACAGCAACACCTTTATCATTAATAAAACAGACCTTGTAGAACCTGAAGTAATTGGGCGGATTACTAAAAGAATAAAAGAACTAAAGCCTGGTGCGGCTATCGCCCTCACAAGTTTTGGTGAAGTAGACCGGGATTTCCTGAATATGGATTTCTCCCCTATATTGATTGAAAAATTTGATGCTGAAAAATATCAGGGATGGGGTGATGAAGGGAGACCTATTCCGGTAAAAATTGTACCTGCAAAACCTGTTTCGTTTGATTCTCTGGAATCATTTATAACAACAATTGCACCTAAATCCTTTCGGCTGAAAGGATTTGTAGAAACTGAAGATAAGGGTTTGGTTTTCGTGGATTGTGTAGCTGATATGATACATATCGAACCTTTTTATACCAGTGATATAGATACCCAACCAAAACCCGGATTAACCGTAATCTTTCCAGGAAGCAGCAAAGAACCAGAGAGGTTGTTTCAAAATTGGCGTACAGCCACCGAAACAGGTGCTTTTATCAGCGTCTAATAAATAATTTGGAGAATATTATGAATCCGAAATATGTAAAACTTGATGTACCCTTCACTCCTTCATATAACAAATATATAAAGCTAATACGGCTTGATGCCTACCCGGATGCTGAAGAAGCAGCACGAATCCTGTTTGATAAAACCGTTGAAAAACTGCAGCCAAAAAGCCTTATTGCTGCAGCATATATTGAGAGTAGATCCAAAGAGGACTCTGAGATGGTTCTCCAGGTAGGAACAAGTACATTCAGGGGAAAAGTCCTATCTGAGCTTGATAATGTACACCGTCTTTTTCCTTATATTGCAACCTGTGGAAATGAAATGGAGACCTATGACACCTCTTCCCTGGATATGCTTGCCTCTTTCTGGCTGGATACGCTAAAAACCATGGCCCTTGGTGCTGTAAGACTGCATACAGCACAGTATGTTAAGGATACTTATGGAATTGAAAAGGTCAGCAGCGTCAATCCGGGTTCGGGTAATGTAGATATTTGGCCGGTTCAGGAATTAGGCGGTATATTCGATCTTCTTGATCAGGGAACCCCTATCGGAGTTCAGCTTACTCCCAGTTCCCTCATGGTACCGAATAAAACTATTTCCGGAATGTTCTATGAATCAGAAACTACTTTCACCAGCTGTAAATATTGTGAACGGGAAAATTGCCCGGGAAGAAAAGAAACTTTTAGCGGGAAACGTTTATAATAGTCAGAGATATTTTCGCATACCTTCAGCAGCCCTGATTCCACTTCCCCAAGCTGCAGTTATACCACGGCTTGTTCCGGCTCCGTCACCGGCAAAGAACACCGAACCATTCACTCTGAAGTGTTCATCCAGATAGTGAGGCTTATTTGCATATAGTTTGATTTCAGGGTAATACATGATAGTTGAAGGATGCAGTACCCCGGGAACAATAGTATCAAGTTTTTTCATAGCTTTCCAAATTGCCCTTAGTATCCGCGCAGGCATTGCAAGGCTGATATCTCCGGGACAGCATGTTCTAAGACTGGGTTTGAAATCATAGAGATCATCATTAAAGCTGTGTTCTTTTGATCTGGATCCCATCCTGAAATCACCAACTCGCTGCATGAGCGGTTTCCCGCCGCCCAGTAACATAGCCTGGACACCCAAATTCTCAGCAAACATCTGTCCGCTGGCAAGAGGTTCAGTTAACCCCACCGTTTTAAGAATCGCAAAATTTACCAGTCCATTTTCTTTTCCATGACTTGTGGAATAGGCATGTCCATTTACTGAACAATAGGGTTCGCCATGGACCGTTGTGTAATTTTCCTTTACGACATGAGCATTTCCACTGTTTGTACAGAACGTTCGTACTTTTTCAGGAAAATGAAATTTCGGATCATAATAATCACGTACTATGGGGTAATGTTCAATTCTGGTCTCAACCCGAATGCCAATATCAACTATATTATCAAGATACTGAACCTCCAGGGTATCCATTATCTTCTGCAGGAATCTAAATCCTTTTCTTCCAGGAGCAACCAGCAGAGTTTTATAACCGATAGTTCTGTCGGAAGTTGTTATAGTTTTATTAATATTATCAACATCCTGCATCTCTTCTCCAAGAGACAATTCCACCCCTCTGGCACGCAGCTCGGCAAGCAGGTTCTTAATTAAAGCCAATCCGCCGTCAGTTCCCAGGTGTGTCTGCTCAATTTCTATCAGATTTACATCGAGTCTTTCTGAACGCTGTTGATAAATTTCAAGCTGTTTTTTTTCCAGGATCGCCGGTTTGAGAAATGCTGATACTTTTTCAAGATAATTTTTTGCCTGAGACTCTTCCCAATACTCGAGAGGAAAACCAATAGGGAAAGTGAAATTCATCTTGCAGTCATTTCGCATTCCACCTGTGGAATATTTTTCCTGATCAAGAATCAGTAGTGAAGTGCTGTTTTTCTGCTGTTTAAGCTCAAATGCCGCGCCCATTCCAGCAGGACCGGAGCCGATTATTACTACATCATATGTTTTCATACCGCATGGAATATACCTGATTAACCGAAAAACTGCAAGTATCATGCGGTGCCTCTCTTGCGGTGCCTCAAATTTTGATGAAATTATATATCATCTAAATCAAATACTTGATGTTCCCCACTTTTGTGGATATTATTGTTCCTGCTTATGATGCAAAAAACTGATGAAAAACCTACAGATCCCCGTATTCTCCTGCACTCCTGCTGTGCCCCCTGCGCTGCTCCCTCCAGTGAGCGTTTAATTAAGAATGGGGATACGGTACTGTTGTTTTTTTCAAACTCAAATATTTTTCCACATGAAGAGTATAAAAAACGGCTTGATAACGTGAGAAAACTAGCTGATCATTTCAACATTGAAGTAGTTGAAGATACCTGGGATCATGATGCCTGGCTGGAATCAGTCAGGGGATTGGAACATGAACCCGAGAGAGGGGCCAGATGTAATTCCTGTTTTGCCTTCAATTTAAAAAGGACAAAAGATAAGGCTGATGAACTTGGATTAAATAGATTTACTACGACCCTGACACTTAGTCCTCATAAAATCTCTGCAGCAATCTTTGATTCGGGACGGACTCTGGATGGTTTTGTCGAGGAAAACTTCAAAAAAAAGAATGGCTTCAGGAGAAGTCTCGAGCTTAGTGATGAACTGGATCTCTATCGGCAGGACTACTGCGGATGTGAATTTAGTTTGGCAAAGAAAACAGAAAAATCTTAAACCCTGGTAAAACAAAAAACCGACAGATCTTCATCTCTGCCGGTCTGATAAATACAACCATCTTTTTTACAAATTGTTAAGATATTCCTGCATAATACTGCTGCAGTTGCTATGTTCAATATTTATAATCTTCATTTCACGAAGTGCATTCTCAACTGAATCTGATGCATGCGCGGTGTTGACCATTACATTTTGACCGAATTCTCTTCTGATTGTACCACCGGGTGCTTTTGTGGGATCTGTTGGCCCGAGAACCTCCCGGATTTTATTGATAGCATTTTTCCCCTCATACACAAGAACCATACTCTTAACTTTTCCGGGCTTACGCATTTCTTCTTCAGAAGTGCAATTTTCCGGTCGATGTCCGGTCATAAACTCAATGATCTGGTCAAACTGATCAATCGCCATATCCTGTCCAAATGTATCAGAGAGATTACTGATAGTTTTTTCACTCAGCTTAACCCCAAACTCCATTTCAAGAAGGCGTCCTGCTCTTTCAGCAAAAACTGGTGAGAGTTTTCTTCGCAGGACATCTTTGACCGGTCCGTAGAATTCAAGAGCCTGAGCAACACTCATCTGCTGAACTTTACTGCTGATAATACGTAGTCCGGTGCGGCTGAACATATCAATAATTGTTCCAGGTCTGGAGCTGGCAAATTTCCAGTTATCCGGTTTTATAATAACCAGAGTTCTCTCTATTTCACTGGGATCGGGGTATACCATATTATTTATGATTGTTTCCTCACCCTTTATGAACTCACTTAACATTTTAAGATGCTGTACAGCTGTTATGGGACTCCGCGGTGTTAATACAGCGGGTTCATAATAGAGAACTTTATCGGGATCTTCATGGGAAGTAGCAAAATCTGCATAGGTATCACGGATTGTTTCACCTGTTAATTGTTCCAGATGAACCTCTTCCTTATATAATGGTCCGGCAATTTCAGCAAGTTTACTACAGGCATTTTCACCCTTAAAAAGAAGCAGCAGCACTCGGTGTTTTCTGCCTCCGCTTGGAGAAAAGGCTTCTATAATATATTCCTGCAGAAGTTTTGCTCCTTTAACTCCATCACCTTCGTAGGTTGAAAGTACTGATGCAGCATATTCTTCAGCAAATTCTGCAGTCGGGGCAAACATTTGCGCACCCACTAATTCCAGCTCTACTCTTGACAGCAGTCGTGATATTACACCACCAGTTCTGCTTTTTGCGATTGTATACGGTGTGACCAGCACATATGAGAGGTCGTCTTTAGGCATGTTGCTCTCCTTCTTCTATAACCCTAGCCGAAAATCTAATCTGTGTTCATGCAGGATTCCCCAATCCTTTTTTATGCATGAATCAGTGTAGCATGCAATAAATATATTACATAATAAAAATTCTGAATCACCCGCATAATAAAAAGTTTGCAAAGCAAACTTCATATTTACATCTGTGATTTAAATCAGACTATTTTCCTAAAAATATTCTATTTTTGAAATTGCCTCAAGTACTAATACATTGTTCCGTCAATATTGATTGTGAAAAAAAACACAATTAAATCAACTTTTTTTTAGTGTGGTACTAGTCAGTTTATATTAAGTTAAGCTACATAAGCTGAATGCCGATCTCCTTACAAGCTGTCCTGACCTCTTTCGGCCACAAACTAGCCTGCACTTCACCAATATGAACTTTTCGCAGCAGGAACATACACAGCCTTGACTGCCCAATTCCACCCCCGATAGATTCCGGGAAATCACCATTTATCAGTCTTTTATGAAAATACAGATTGAGGCGTTCTTCTGCGCCCTTGAGGGACAATTGTCGTAAAAGCACCTCTTTATTTACACGAACACCCATTGATGAGAGTTCGAATGTTCTACCCAGGACCGGATTCCAGAGAATAATATCCCCGTTAATCCCTTTGTAGTCACCCTCGGTAGGGGAACTCCAGTCATCATAATCAGGAGCCCTGCCGTCATGTGATTTTCCATCAGACAAATTACCGCCAATTCCTATAATGAATACTGCACCATATTTTTCAGCTGCTTTTGATTCACGTTCAACCGGAGTCATGTCCGGGTACATTCTACAAAGATCCTCAGTTTGAAGAAATGTTATCTCTTCTGGAAGTATGGGAGTGATCTCCGGAAAACTTTCATACACCAAAAATTCAGTTGCAACCAAAGTGGAATAAATTTTTTTCACAACGTTCTGTAGGAAATCCAGATTCCGTTTCTCTTCAGTAATAGCCATCTCCCAATCCCACTGGTCAACATAATAAGAGTGAAGGTTATCAGGATCCTCATCCGGGCGAATTGCATTCATATCTGTATACAGGCCGTATCCAGGCTTAATGTTATAATCTCCGAGCATCATTCGTTTCCATTTTGCCAGTGAATGGGGGATTTCCGCTTTAATTCCGTTCATTCCCTTAGGCATAAAGGATACCGGTGTTTCTATGCCGTTCAAATCATCATTTACCCCGGTTCCGGCCTCAAGAAACAGGGGTGCAGTAACTCTGCGTAATTTTAGCTGAGCAGACAAATAAGTCTGAAAAAATGTCTTGATATCAGCAATCGCTTTCTCTGTCTCCTCAAGGGAGATGATTGATTTATAGCTTTTCGGATAATAATATTGAGCACCCATTATGATTTTCCTTTTGTATTTTGGTTTGTTGTATGTATCAGAGAGAAGTATACAATGAAAATTAAAGAGAACCAAGCCTGAAATTTTTCACAAGTATTTAACAGTAGAATCAAAAAATATGCGGGTCCTGAGACCCGCATGAATAGTACGCAAATTGATGGGACCTAGTACTCAGTACAGCTTAAACTTACAGGTTCTCAGGCAGTACCCGGCAGGGAGATGCAAGGAAGAATACGAAGCCCTAGCCAGCTAGGGTGATGTACAGTATAACAACG
>JABMQR010000154.1 GCA_013202335.1 Bacteroidota bacterium | reverse complement strand
GACCATTGAATGCTTCGGCTACGGCTCTTTATTCTCCTGTTCGGTCTCGAAGACCAGAAAACATGCCAAGCAGTAGCCTTACTGTCTCAAATAGATATTTTTGACAGTATATCACTTCACCAGCTCATGAAGACTTTTTATCATTCCTCCTTTGATGGTTTAGGTGCTTTTGTATAGTAGAATATACCTCTCATACTTAAAAAAGGAAACGAGGTTTAATCAGCTGTTGATATGGTACATATTGGTTCTTAAGTAGTATAGTCAGGATATATGAATTTTATACAAAAACGACAAATCACAGCATATTATCTCGCATTTTTTGTATTTGGGCTTATTATTTCCATTATAGGAAATGCATTACCCTATTTAGCAGAGCATACAGGAGTCTCCTTAAGCCGGGTATCCTTAATCTTTACTATGAGCAGTATAGGATTTTTTGCGGGATCGATTCTCAGCGGAGGATTGTTCGATAAAATTCCCGGAAATATACTCCTGTTTTCTGCATTTTGCATCTCTGCTGCAGCGGCTTTCTTTGTTCCGGTGATCTCATCTTTTCCCCTGCTTTGTGCGGTTATTATGGTGTACGGTTTTAGTAATAGTGCAGTTGTAGTTGGTTGTAATACATTAATAACCCGGGTGCATGCTCTTCATGTCGGGCAGCTGATGAATGGTATGCATGTGGTTAGTGGAGTTGGTGCCTTTTTAACACCGATTATTTTTTCACAGATTATAGTACGAACCGGGGATGTAATTCTGGGTTATCGGTTGTATGCATTCATCTTTATTTTGGTTGGAATCTATATTATTTCCACTCCAAGCCCGGAATTGCAGGGACCACTTAAGAAGCAGGATAAAAAGAGTGTTGAAACTCATCCGAAAGTGCTCGTTTTAATCCTTCTTATTCTCACCTTCATGATCTATATTGGTTCTGAAATCAGCATGAACGGCTGGATTTATACCTATACAATAACACTTTTCCCGGCTGAAATCGGACAGGCTGGTTATATATTATCCGCTTTCTGGATATGTATGACACTTGGACGCCTTGTTTCGATGTTTATTGGACGGAAACTGGCCCCGAGGCAGCTGCTTCTAATCAATTTTCTAGGAGCTGCACTTGGAGTGCTGATTTTAATTCTTTTTTCTCATTCTCTGCCGGCTATTTGGATTGGTACAATGGTTTCCGGATTTTCAATGGGTTCTGTATTCCCGCTTCTGCTTACATTCGGAGAAAATACTATCGGGCTTACAGGAAAAATAAGCGGTATTATATTTGCAGGTACTTCAATTGGGGGTATGATTTTTCCCTATATTAATGGCCAGTTTTTTACCAAGGTTTCACCTAAATCAACGATGGTATCAATTATGAGTACCATATTAATAGCTTTTCTCATATTTATTCTCATACGAATTGTTACTGCAAAACATGAAAAAAGAGGATAGAAGTGTAATACTTCCATCCTCTAATTCATCAACTTATTTCAAAAACTCATCAAATATAGAGTATAATTATTCTCCAAGGAAAAGTTTGATATCATCATCAACTTCACCAATCCCGGCAATCCCAAAGGTCTCAACTAATACTTTGGCAACATTGGGTGAGAGGAATGCAGGAAGTGTCGGTCCGAGGTGAATGTCTTTCACGCCCAGGTAGAGGAGAGCAAGAAGTACGATAACGGCTTTCTGCTCATACCAGGCAATGTTGTATGAAATAGGCAGTTCATTAATATCATTCATGCCGAACACCTCTTTTAACTTCATGGCAATGACCACCAGTGAGTAGGAGTCATTGCATTGTCCGGCATCCAGAACTCTCGGAATCCCACCGATATCTCCAAGCGGTAATTTGTTATACCGGTATTTTGCGCAGCCGGCGGTCAGGATAATAGTATCTTTTGGGAGTTTTTCAGCAAATTCTGTGTAGTAGTCCCGGCCTTTCATTCGACCGTCACAACCAGCCATAACAAAGAAACGCTTAATAGCACCAGTTTTTACTGCATCGACAACTTTGTCGGCAAGAGCTAAGACCTGACTGTGGGCAAATCCGCCGACAATGGTACCCTCTTCAATTGCTGTTGGAGAAGCACACTCTTTAGCATGTGCGATAAGCGCAGAAAAATCTTTTTGCTTTCCTGGTTCTCTGTCTGCAATATGGGTACAGCCGGGGAATCCAGAGGCTCCGGTGGTATAAATCCGGTTTTTGTATGAATCTTTAGGCGGTACAATACAATTTGTGGTAAAAAGAACTGGTCCATTGAAAGATGCAAATTCCGTAGTCTGCTCCCACCATGCGTTTCCATAATTTCCCTTCAGGTGCTCATATTTCTTAAATTCAGGGTAATATTGTGCCGGCAGCATCTCACCATGAGTGTAGATGTCTACACCAGTTCCCTCAGTCTGCTGAAGCAGTTCTTCAAGATCTTTCAGATCGTGGCCGGAAATGAGAATTCCAGGATTTGTACTAACTCCAAGATCTACCTCGGTAATTTCCGGATTTCCATAGGTTGATGTATTGGCTTCGTCAAGAAGAGCCATAACGTCAACTCCAAACTTTCCGCACTCCAGCACCAGAGCAACAAGTTCATCTGCTGAAAGTGAGTCATTGAGAACTGAAGCCAGTCCTTTATAGATAAAATTAACTACACTACCATTATTATATCCAAGATTATCGGCATGTTCGGCGTATGCTGCAATTCCTTTAATTCCATAGACAACAAGCTCTCTTAAGCTTCGAACATCTTCATTTTCTGTTGCCAGTACACCAACAAGAGCTGACTTAATATCATATTCTGCCAGGGTTTCGGGTGTCCAGGATGCTGCATCCGGTAGTTTGGCCGGGATATCAATTTTTGCATTGATTAAAGCTTCCTTAACTGCAGACCGCAGAGCCAGACCCTCTGTAATCATCTTTTCAAAAACAGCTGTATCAAAATTAGCGTTTGTTATGGTTGAAAATACTCCCTCTATCATAAATCGGTCGAGTTCTTTTACAGAGCCGGCTGTTTCAGGGCTGATTTGCTGAAACCATGAAATTCCTTTTAGTATATGAATCAGTAAATCCTGATATTGTGAAGTTTGATCGGTTTTCCCGCATACGCCTCTGGCTGCCTCACAACCGGTGCCTTTTGCGGCTTCCTGACATTGATAACAAAACATTCTTGTCCTCCAAGTAGATTGAGTTAATTGCATGAATCCTGGATTCCTGCAATTAACTATTGAAGTTTTCAATTTGATAATCCTGATTATACAAATCGTAAACTTCTTGCTGATAGGTTAGTCTTTCTGTACGAAGTATAGATAGATCCTACTTTTCTAGTGGTACTAACGGATAATTCCGTTTTCTGTTCATACAATATTCATAAGAGGAGGGCAGTACTGTAACATGTGTTACAATTTAAAAATAAAATGATAATTAATTATATACTTATCAATTTGATTACCGGCTTATTTTTTATATATCTTGTATGGGGTGGTTTGAGTAGAGGTGATTTTGCATATAATAACTATGCAAAAATCATCCATGTTAAACTTGACAGCGGTTTACATAGAGTTTAAAATGCATAGTATAGATATGCATTTAGAGGGTGGGGTAAACTAAAGTGGTTGGTCAGTCATTGATTACAAGCCTGCAGGAAGGTGTTCTCGTTGATAGGAGATGGTTTAAATCCAAGGGGTTTGGTCGTACTACAGTCGATTACTATCGCAGAACAGGAAAGCTGGAAGCTGTTAGCCGGGGTGTGTATCGAAAGCCGGGACCCCCGCTAAAATGGCAGAATGTTGTCTATTCATTAAAGCTGCTTGGCTTTCATGTTCATATTGGGCATATGTCGGCATTGCAATATTATGGCTACCAACACTATCTCAAGTTGAATAATTCGAGAGATGTGTGCATCTATTGTGGCCGTAAACTTCCATCCTGGATCGGAAATATCCAGGGATTGTCGTTTAACCAAATGGATAGAGATCCTTTCCCGACAGGGTTAAGTCTGGGGTTGCAGGATATTCCCTTCGGGACCTGGGATTGGCCAATCCCATACTCTACTCCAGAAAGAGCATTTATAGAATTAATGAGTACAATAACATTTGAGGAAGAGATAGTGCAGGCTCAGACCCTTTTTGAAAGTGCTGTAAATCTGAGACCTAAGCAGCTACAGCTATTACTTGAGGCGTGTACGCAGGTAAAGGCTAAACGTTTATTCCTCTGGTTGGCGAAGAAATATGATCTTCCCTGGTATGGGAAGATTGAAAAAAGCAGGATAGATTTGGGAACTGGAAAGAGGCAGATTGTGACTGATGGGGTTCTTGATAAAGATTTTCTTATAACCGTACCAAAGGAGCAGTCTGATGGACAGGAACAACCCTTATTTTAGGCAAGTAGAGTTATTGGTGAGGGTTCTTCCTGCTGTAAGTGAGTCTGCGTGCTTTGCTCTTAAGGGTGGTACAGCAATCAATTTATTTTACCGGGACATACCGCGTTTGTCTGTTGATATTGATCTCGTCTATATACCAGTCAAGGATAGGGAAACCTCGCTTGTTGAGATATCAGGAGAGTTTAGAAAAATAGCCGAAAAGATTAAAATACTCATCCCTAATGTGAAGATTCAATACTCAATGCTCAATAAAACTGAATATGTAACGAGATTACTTATTACAAGTGAACGATCCATGGTTAAGATTGAGATATCGCCAGTATTGCGAGGAACAGTTTATCAGCCGGGACTCAGGAGAATGCGAGAGAGTGCAGAAGATAATTTCGGATTTGTAGAAATATCGGTAGTTTCATTTGAAGATTTGTACGCTGGGAAAATTATGGCAGCATTAGATCGACAGCATCCGAGAGATCTATTCGATGTAAAATACCTGCTAGAGAATGAAGGTTTCTCTCTTGCATTGAAAGAGGCTTTTATTGTGTATCTTATCTCGCATAATCGAAGGTTTCTTGAGATTTTAGCTCCATCATTTTTGGATATAAACCAATTATTTGAGACAAATTTCAAAGGTATGACAACGACGAATATAGGGATTCTGGATTTGGTTCAGATCAGGGGGAGGCTGGTTAAGGGTATCAATGCTATACTGGATGAAGAAGATAAGAGGTTTTTAGTAGGGTTTAAGGAAGGTACTCCTGATTGGACTTATTTCAGTGTTTCTCATGTGAAGAACCTACCAGCAGTGAAGTGGAAGATGCACAACTTGAATCAGATTCCATCTATTGAGAGGAAGAAGATGGTGGGTGAACTCAGGAATTACTTCGAAATGTAGAAGGTTGAATAAACCCCTATATTTTGGGCCATAGATGGTCTGGTCGCGAAATTATTATTCACAACACATCCCGGGAGAATAAGATAGGGACTTGTTAAAAAACTATGGGACAAATAAGATTGGATTAAAAACTGATTACTTCAAATCCATCTCTAATATATCGCTCAATACTGGGGTGACCCGACATATCTTCAAGCAGAATTAACCCCTGCCGCTGAGCAGATTCAAGACTTCCCATTTTCGCAGAGCAGGCTTTGCATATTCCAGCAATAAGTCCTTTTTCCAGGCATTCAAGGTATTTAACAGTGAAAGGAGCTTCGCCTTTTTCGAAATCACTGACAAGTGAGGTGGCTGTTCCTTCAATAATCATCAGGACTTCATATCCTTTGCTGTGGAGGTCCAGTGTATTAAGTAAGACATGGGCAAAACACATTGGTTCTCCGTTAAATGCAAATAAGGCAAATTTTTTTTTCATAGTATGTTCTCTCTATAATTTGATATTTACGGCATGTATACCTGTTATTGTATGGGATTTAGGATGATAAATCCACATCATTCTACCTGATTATTGCTATTGCAGAATAGACAAGAAGAGCTGCCAGAACAAACGATATATATCTTTTCCCTTTTGGGTTTTGGATAAATCTGTTTAATGAAGAACCTAAAGTTGCCCACAATGAAATACTCAGGAAAGAGCATGCTGCGAGCAGCAGGGAAAAAAGAAAAAGAGTGCCGGCAGGGCTGAAATAGGGGTGAATGAAGGTTGAGAAAACGGTTAGGCCGTAGACAATTACTTTTGGATTAGCAAATTGTAAAATAAGTCCGATTATGAATGTTGGCTTCCTCGCTTCCAAAACTTTCTCTTTATCTGTGGTTGAGTTTTTCACCAGATTGAATGCCAGCCAGAGAATATATGCGGAACCGGCATATCTGATAAACGGAAAAATACCGGGAAAAAACTCCTGAACTGCATCAGAGGCCAGTGCCGAAAGAGTCATAATAAGTACAAATCCGCTGAAAATTCCGATTAGGTATGGTAGGGCTTTTCGGTATCCCAGCTCCATTCCGAAACCGGCAGCACTAATATTATTGGGTCCTGGAGTAAAAGTTGTTACAAAAACATATACTGCAAACGGTATGAGCGGAAAATCCATATAGCACCTATAAAACTGAAATATAAATCATATTTATGATTTTAAAAGGATTGTAACACGGACTACGGATTTTATGTATGTTGTGGTACAATAAAGAGAAAATATGTAGATTAAAAAAACCGAATTGTAATTGGAGAGTGACCGATGGGATTGCTGCTAATCAAGCAGGCGGCTGCTATAATAACCGGAAACAAAGATAATAGAGTCCTTTATGATACCGATATACTCATTGATGGTCCGCAAATTAAAAAGATTGGAAGGGATCTCCTAAAGGATCTCAGGTTAGGGAGCTGTGAGATAATTGACGGAAGAAATATGTATATCTATCCCGGCCTGGTAAATACACACCACCATTTCTTTCAGGCCTTTGTAAGAAATAATGCATGGCTTGATTGGACAACTCAGGATGTACTTGAATGGATAGAGACAATATATCCCTTTTTCTGTGCAATGACCCCTGAAGCAATTTTTCATACCACAATGATCTCTATGGCAGATCTGGTGAAACATGGATGCACAACCGCCTTTGACCATCAATACTGTTATCCAAAACATGCGGGGGTTGAGCTGGTTGATCAGCAGATGGCAGCCGCTGAATTGATGGGAATGCGGTTTCATGCAGGACGGGGTACAAACACCCTGTCCAGAGACGATGGAAGTCCGCTTCCTGAAGAATTGATTGAGACTACTGATACCTTTATTCAGGACTGCGACAGATTAGTCAGACTCTATCATGATTACGGACGATTTTCCATGAGAAGGGTTGCTGCAGCCCCTTGTCAGCCCATAAACTGCACTGAAGCAACCTTTAAAGAGACGGTTCGTTTTGCAAGAGACAGGCAAATTCGTATGCATACTCACCTTGGTGAAGGTGAAGATCCGGCAATGTTTGAACGATATGGAATGAGAACTCTGAAATGGTGTATTAAAAATGAATTCATAGGTTCAGATGTATGGTATGCACATGGCTGGGATTTACTGGCAGATGAGATCGATCTGCTTGCAGAAACCAGTACCGGAGTTTCACATTGTCCTGCACCGGTATTTCTTGGTGGCTTTACCGTTCCAGATATTCCAAGAATGTATGCTATGAATATGCCGCTGGGAATCGGCTGTGACGGACAGGCTTCAAATGACAACTCGAATATGCTTGAAGCTCTTCGAAATGCATATTTACTGCAGTGCCTGCGTGCAGGTAAAAGGGATTTTCCCGTACCGGAACCCGCGGAATTTATGAAAATGGGAACCTCCGGAGGAGCATCTTTGCTTGGCAGGGATGATATTGGAAAACTGCTACCGGGGATGGCAGCTGATATGTTTATGATTAATATCGATCGTCTGGAATATATCGGTGCACTGCATGATCCGGCCAGCCTGCCGATAAAAGTGGGAATTTCCGGAAAGGTTGATATGACTATTATAAATGGAGTAGTTGTATATAAAGATGGTGAATTTACCCGGTTTGATGAAAAAAAGATGACTGAATCCGCCAGAGAGTCCTGTATGAAAGTCATGTATCGAAATCCAAAATATGCAGAAAGAATTATTAAACGACTGTAGCTTGAAAGAGCTGCGGCTAATTGGGTTTCCGAAAAATAACTATATTATCATCTAAAACAAGAATATCAGCAGCCCAGCGCCTGCTGATCCATTCCCAGGTTTCTTTTGTGTAGAAACTGACATGCGTCGTATCATTCCGGTAGAACCAGGTTGGGAAGTTAATATCCTCTCTTAACAGTTTTGTCATTACTCCAAGTACCCCCTGCGGTTTTAAAAGTGAAAACAGCAAATCAATCTCTTTAAAAGGGTTATACAGGTGTTCAAAAACCTCTGTTGAGGTGATGAAATCATAGTGTTCATTTAGAGCAGAAGGATTATTGGCAAAATAGGGATCGTAAGTTTTCATTTTGTACCCTGATTCTTCAAACATGTGCGCCAAAGCCGGACCGGGACCGCATCCAAAATCGAGCCCAAAAGTACTTGGTTTGAGCAAAAGCTGAAGAGGGAGAAATAATTTTCCAAGGAATTCCCTGTATCGTGGATCATCGGGATGGTTGTTATGCTGTTCGTATCTGAACTGTTCTTCCTCAGGTTCCAGCTGCTGTTCCTGTGAAAGTGCAGTTAATCCACAGATATTGCAGGAAAAATAGACTTGTTTACCGGTATTTGGAATCAGCTGAGTATTCTCAGATCTGCAAAGTGGGCAGGGTTGGGGAAATTTTGTAGAATCGCTCATATACTAGAGTGCGGCAGTTCTGTTTTGAACACGTCGTTTTGTATTCTCGATGTGATCAGTATATTTCAGGAGAACGGTTTCAGGATTCCCTGAAGATATAGCCTTAACAATACTGCCATGCTCTTCGGGAATCTGTGCCGGATTCTGATAATCCTCCTGGGATGTGCGCATTTCTTCAACTAAGAAGGAACGAAGTGTTTGATAGAGTGAGTAGAACTGGGCATTTTCCTGAGCTTTGATAATGGTATTATGAAACTGGAAATCTGCTTCGATAAGCTCTTCAAAAAGACCATTTTTAACAGAAATATTCATTTGATCGACTGTACGTTCCAGCTCTTTCAGCACTTCCCGGGCTTCGGTATTCCCGGCGGAGACTTTTTTTGAAAGTGCCAGGATACTCCACAGCTCGATTGCTCCACGCAGATCTATCATCTCTTCCATTTCATCATTTCCCAGGAGCAGAGACCAGGTTAATGCCTCTGTGGAGATGTTTGACCGCTCCTGAACAAAGGTGCCTTTAGCAGCCTGTGATTGCAGAACGCCTAAATAATTAAAAATTTTTACAGCTTCACGGATTGATGAGCGTCCAACTCCAAAGGTTTCAGCCAGTTCCAGTTCTGTAGGGATTTTATCGCCCGGCTTATATTCTCCGGACGCAATAAGTCCTTTTATCTGGGCCATAACCTGTTCTACTACTGTTTTTTGACGAATTTTGGTAACTGACATAGGAGAATACTATCGGTATTCTGCAGTGATTGTCAATCTCTAAATATTGAAAGTCATAAAATCAGACAATATACTTTTCAAGGAAAATAAAAAATGACAGGGAAAACCCACTGAAGAAAATAAATTTGAAAAAAGATTCTTTTTAAGGGGTTTACTTTTTCGTACAGCTATATCATAATATCAGACAATAAGAATATAAGAACAAGGAGTGCTTATGTCTACGAACAAAACACCATTAAAGTTAATGGTAGAAACTACCGATACAGATTACTGGAACGATTCCTGCTCACTTGAAGAACTTGCCTATGCGATAGAAAATGGAGCAGTTGGAGCAACTACAAACCCCGTTATCGTATATAACGTACTAAAAAAAGAGTTACATCTCTGGAAAGATAGAATTCTGGAGATTGTAGCGGATAACCCGACCTTTAGTGAGGACGAGGTAGCATGGCAGGTGATTGAAGAGATGGCCATTAAAGGCTCCGAACTACTGCTTCCGGTTTTTGAGAAAGAAAATGGGATGAAAGGACGAATTTCAATCCAGACAAACGCCAAGTTCTACCGAAATACTAAAGCAATGGTTGAACAAGCTGTTAAGTTTGACAAACTCGCACCAAACATGCAGGTTAAAATGCCGGTAACAGAAGCGGCTATTGATGCTTTCGAAGAGGCCACCTACCATGGTGTTAATATCAACTCAACAGTATGTTTCACCCTTCCTCAGGCTTTGGCAGCTGGAGAAGCAGTGGAAAGGGGATTGAAAAGACGTGAAGCGGAAGGGCTGGATGTCTCAAAGATGTCTCCCATCTGTACTATCATGGTTGGTCGCCTGGATGATTGGTTGAAAATTGTTGCTGATAAAGAGAATATAATAATCAATCCTGCATACCTTGATCTGGCGGGTGTTGCCGTTATGAAAAAGGCTGTAAAAATCTTCAGAGAGCGTGGTTTGCGGGCTAAACTTCTCGTTGCAGCATACCGGTCACAACTGCACTGGTCTGAACTTATAGGCGGCGGAATTGTTCACACCATACCTTACAAATGGCAGAAAAGATACAACACATCAACTGTTGAAGTAAAAAATACTACAGATGAACCTCTTGATCCTCAGGTGGTGGAAGATCTCTATAGTAAATTTGAAGAGTTCCGAAAAGCATACGATGCAGATGGTTTGGCTCCTGCTGATTTTGATTTATATGGTGCTACAGCCAGAACACTCAGAGGATTTATTGGTGGATATGATCAACTGCTTCTGATTATCAGAGAGTTAATGATTCCAGACCCTGAAGTATAGAGAGTCTGACGGCAAAGTCCCTTTTGTCCTAAGATTGAAATGAGAATTTCACAATACACAACAGAGTAATGTCTACAAACAGCATAGAGTGCAGTAATGTACTCTATGCCTATTTTTTAAGGAGATAGTAAGATGGAACAAACACAAAAACAGATTGAAGCAAAAAAATACATAGCCGGATTAGTGGCAAAAGCACGTAAGGCTCAACAACAGATAGAGTTTGCATCACAGAAAGAAGTTGATGCAGTATGTGCACGAATGGCATGGGCAGGAGTTCAGGATACATTTGCCAGAGAACTCTCCAGAGTTGCTGTTGAAGAATCAAGACTGGGGAACGAACCCAGTAAATATGCGAAATTAATGGCAAAAATAAAAGGTACCTGGCGGGATTGCAAAGATGCAAAAACAGTCGGAGTTGTTGAAGAAGACCTTGAAAAGGGACTCCTGAAAATTGCTAAACCGGTTGGTGTTATAGGAGCTTTGATTCCCTGTACAAACCCTGAAGCAACACCGTTCTGCAAGGGGATAAGTGTAGTAAAAACAAGAAATGCCATAATTATGGCTCCGCACCCACGAGCTCAAAAAACAGGAAAGATGGCAGTTGACCAGATGAGAAAGGTTCTTAAACGAATGAACTTTCCTGAGGATCTTATCCAGATAGTTGAAGAACTCTCAATGGAAGCAAGCCAGGAGCTAATGAAACAGAGCGATCTTATCCTGGCAACAGGCGGCACAGGGATGGTGAAAGAGGCATACGGCAGCGGAAAGCCGGCTCTTGGCGTGGGTTCCGGAAATGCAGTAACAATTGTTGATGATACAGCAGATCTTACCGCTGTTGCAGATAAAATAATGCGGTCCAAAACTTTTGATAATGCTACGAGCTGCTCAACCGAGAACTCATGCCTTATTCAGGATACTATATATGACAAGCTGATTTCCGAGATGGAAGCAGTTGGCGGATATCTGGTATCAGCCGATGAGAAAGCTAAGCTGCAGTCTGCAATGTGGGTGGATGGACACCTGAACAGAGATATCGTGGCACAACCGGCAGCTAAAATTGCCGGATTGGCAGGCATAAACCTTCCGGATGATAAAACTTTTTTCATGGTCGAAGAGACGGGAATCGGCGAAGGATTCCCATTTTCCGAGGAGAAGCTCTCTGTCGTTACTACTCTGTATAAATGGACGAACTTCGATGATGCAGTGCAAATGGTAAATGATATAACGAGTTGGTCCGGCCCAGGACACTCCTGCGGTATCCATACTGAAATTCGTGAACGTGTACTGAAGCTTGCCGAAATAGTAAAGATATCAAGAATAATGATTAATCAACCTCAGTGTCTCGCAAATAGCGGAGCATGGACAAATGGAATGCCAATGACGATGACCCTTGGCTGCGGAACCTGGGGAGGAAACAGCACCAGTGAGAATATTACCTGGAAACATTTGCTGAATACTACATGGGTATCCTTTCCCATAGCCAGCAATCAGCCGACTGATGAAGAGTTGTTTGGAGATGAAATCATGAGTGAAGACTATAGTTAAAGCCTCCTCAGCACAGCTTGAAAAATTTATCTTCCTTATGGTACCATGCGGCAGATAATGAGTCAATTTTTTAAAATTGACTTATAAAATTTTCATAGCAAACTTTTGAGGGAGAGTAAAGAGTGTTAAAAAAAGAAGATGGCTTAACTGCAGAGCAGGACTTGTTAAAAAAGCAGCAGCAGGCCCTACGTGGGGGTGGGGAAAAGCGAATTGAAGCACAACATAAAAAGGGTAAATATACCGCACGTGAACGAATAGAGAAATTGGTTGATGCAAACTCTTTTCAGGAATTTGATATGTTCAAAATGCACAACTGTAATGACTTCGGGATGGATAAAGATAAGTACCCGGGTGATGGAGTCGTAACAGGAAGTGCAAAAATTGATGGAAGAACACTATTTGTCTATGCACAGGATTTTACCGTTGTCGGAGGATCTCTTTCCAAGACTCATGCTGAAAAAATCTGTAAAGTTATGGATATGGCCGTTAAAGCAGGTGTTCCGGTAATTGGACTGAATGATTCCGGTGGAGCGAGAATTCAGGAAGGGATTGATGCTCTTGCAGGATATGGTGAGATTTTTTACCGAAATGTTATGGCATCCGGGGTAATTCCTCAGATAACGGCAATACTGGGACCTTGTGCCGGTGGAGCAGTATATTCTCCTGCCATTCAGGATTTTATAATAATGACCAGAAAAAACAGTTATATGTTTATTACTGGCCCGAAAGTGGTAAAAGAGATAATTCATGAGGATGTTTCGGTAGATACGCTTGGCGGGGCAGCCGTTCATACAGAGAAAAGCGGTGTTTCCCATTTTGTAGCAGAGGATGAAGAAGAAGCGCTTCAGACTATTCGTACGCTGCTCTCTTATATGCCGCAGAATAATAGATCGCTTCCGCCATATTATAAGTCTTCAGATATATCTGACCGTTTGTGTCCTGAACTGCAGACCATTATGCCTGATTCAGTGAAAAAACCGTATGATGTGAAGAATGTAATTAAATCAATTGTTGATGATGGAATTTTTTTTGAGACAGCAAAAGATTTTGGGAAAAGCATAGTTACCGGATTTTGTCGAATGAATGGTTTTTCAGTTGGGGTAATAGCGAACCAACCTATGTATATGGCGGGTGTGCTTGATATTGACTCCTCGGTAAAAGCCGGAAGGTTTGTTCGAATGTGCGATTCTTTTAATATTCCTTTGCTGACTCTTGAAGACGTACCGGGATTTATGCCGGGCACTCAACAGGAGCATAATGGAATAATCAGGCATGGAGCAAAGCTTCTTTATGCATATGCAGAAGCAACGGTACCAAAAGTTACAATTATTATGAGAAAAGCCTATGGCGGTGCTTATATTGTAATGAACAGCAGGCATCTTCGAGCAGATTATGTCTATGCATGGCCGGAAGCAGAAATTGCGGTTATGGGAGCCAAGGGCGCTGCGGAAATTGTCTTCAGAAGAGAGTCCTCAAAGGCTAAGGATGTTGATAAATTTATGCAGGAAAAAGAGGTGGAATACCAGAAAGAGTTTTCTCATCCGTATAGAGCAGCAGAAAAAGGCTATATTGATGCGGTAATAGATCCTGCTGAGACCCGAAAGATCATAATTCGAAGTTTTGAGACTTTGGTTAATAAGCAGGAAACTTTACCGTATAAGAAACACGGTAATATTCCACTCTAGGAAGTGATGTTATTTCTAAATTTTTGTTTAACAACCGAAGAATGCATTGCATTCTTCAAAGAATAAGATGCTCTGCATCTTATTCCAGGGCAGCTCCTGTTTATCAAGGGCTGCTTTTTTTAACACGAGTGCCTGCAGATATACAGGAGGCCACCGATGAATCATAGAGTATCAGTATTTATTTCGACGAGCTTGGACGGCTTCATTGCACGAACCGGCGGAGAGCTGGATTGGCTGGATGCCGCAAATGCTACAGTTCCAGAGGGTGAAGATTGTGGTTTTCAAGCTTTCTTTGAGTCTGTCGATGTTTTGATTATGGGGAGAAAAACCTACGAAAAAGTGCTGCAGTTTGATACCTGGGGCTACGGGAATAAGTGTGTAATCGTTTTAAGCAGAAACACTGTAGAAATTCCGGCGGAATTGGCCCCAAAAGTAACACATTCATCAGAATTTCCCAAAGAGTTGTGTGAGCGCTTATCAAAAGAGGGGGCAAAACGACTCTATATTGATGGTGGAGTCACCATTCAGCGATTTCTTGCTGAGGGGCTTATCGATGATCTCACAATTACCATTATCCCGGTAATTCTCGGTAGTGGAATCCCTTTGTTTGGAAAGCTGGAGAAAGATATATCCCTTACAACTATTGCAGCCAAAACCTATGATTTTGGTTTTGTTCAGCTGACCTATGAAGTAGATAAGGATAAAAAATAAAGCAGCCCCGGAACAACAGGGACTGCTTTGTTATGCCTGCATAGAGAAATTCTTAAAACAGGCCCGTTACTTTTCCTGTCTCCACATTTACATCAATATTTCTAAAAGCAGGATTAGAGGCAGTTCCCGGCATAAGTTTTATATCACCTGCTACAGGAACAAGAAATCCGGCGCCTTTATACTCAAGAATATCACTGATTGGGAGAGTCCAGCCTTTTGGCCGTCCTTTAACAGTTGGATCATGAGACAGGCTGAGCTGGGTCTTAACCATACAGGTACCCAATTCCATAGAATCAGGATCACTTTCCAAACGCTGCATCTTTGCCTCTGCTTCAGGAGAATAGGAGACCCCGTCAGCTCCGTAAACTTCAGTTGCAATTCTCTCGATACGTTCCCGGATGGGTGTCTCGTTATCATAGAGAAACTTGAAATCTGTCTTTTCACGACAGGCATCGCGAACAGCTTCGGCAAGCTCAACGGCTCCAGCCCCACCAAATTCCCAATGTTTGCTGACTGCAACACGGGTGCCGGATGCTTCTACGGCTTTTTTTATTACTGCAACCTCTTCATCGGAATCGGTATAGAAATGGTTTATGCAAACAACCGGCGAAACACCGCTTTTCTTAACTGTTTCAATATGGGCCATGAGGTTATCAAGACCTTTTTCCACAAGTTCCGGGTTTGAGCTGGTGTATACCGAATCCAGTTTCTTTCCCGGTTTCACTGTCGGGCCGCCGCCATGCATTTTGAGGGCACGGACCGTTGCTACAATAACTGAACAATCAGGAACCAATCCACTGTACCGACATTTTAAGTTCCAAAATTTCTCAAATCCAATATCAGCACCGAATCCGCTTTCTGTAACATGGTAATCGGCAAGTTTCAAACCTACTTTATCTGCA
Source organism: Bacteroidota bacterium (assembly GCA_013202335.1). The sequence continues at coordinate 3,587 of JABMQR010000154.1, read as the reverse complement.
ATTATCGAGGACTGTCCAATAGCGATATTTGCGAAGGGTCCGGCGTGAACAAGCACCGGCTGACCCTCTATTGTCTGAACAAGATTTGGATTGATTGCTTTTGCCATAATAGCGGTCATTGCACCTGCTACTTCCAGATCTCCGGCAGTTATCGGCTTTTTCTTTTTGCTGTAGGCGACAATCATTTTGTCGATTCTATTTCTCATATCAGCAAGATCTGTCGCTACTGCCAATATAGCCATTATTTCAGATGATACCGTTATCTGGAATCCGCTTTTCATCATAAAGCCGTCCATTTTACTACCGATACCAATTATTATATCTCTGAGGGCTTGAGCACTAAAATCTATTGCCCACCCAATGGCTATATTATTGGGATCGATATCAAGTCTGGTAAGGTTTTTCTTTGCCAGAAAGGCATCTGAATAGTTGAATTCATGTTGAATTCTGCTGGTAAGAGCAACCATAGCCAGATTGTGTGCATTGGTTATTGCATCAATATCACCCGTAAGACCCAGACTGAAATCTGTTAAGGGAATACACTGAGCCAGACCGCCTCCCGCTGCAGAGCCTTTAATATTAAAGGTAGGACCGCCGGAAGGTTGTCTTATAGCTCCAGTCACTTTTTCTCCAAGATGTCCAAGACCCTGCACCAGACCCATAGTTGTGGTTGACTTACCCTCTCCCAGTGGTGTTGGTGTTATAGCAGTAACTTCAATATATTTTCCATTTGGTGCATCTTTAAGTCGTTCAAGAACCTTCATGTAATCAATTTTTCCCGTGTAGTGTCCATAAGGAAAAATTTCTTTAGTTTCTATACCAAGATCATCTGCGAGCTGAGTAATGGTTTTCATATCAGCTTCACACGCCTGAGCAATTTCCCAATCTTTCATTTTTGTCGGGTCAAGATTTCTGTTCTGTGCCATCTATAATCCTCCCTAAAGCTGATTTCTTCATTCTTAATATGTTGCGTTTTGTTTCATAATATCACACATATTGAGATATGTGTAGAAAAATTAAATAATATTGATAATTATATAAATATAGTAGTCTGTAATTGAGCTATACATCATATATAGATAAAAATATACCAATTAAAATTCCAACGGGAAAGATCAATACACTGAGGATCTTTCAAAATCAGGAATTTTAAAAGATCAACCTTGGAATAAGATGCTTTGCATCTTATTCTTAAAAAGTATGCTATGCATACTTAGTTTACTTTGCAAACTTCAATTAGTCAGAAGTTTTTGATGGTTTGTAATTACTTTACATACAATAAGATAAAGCATTCATCAAAAAACTTCAAATTCATGTATCATGAATCCAGACAAATTTCTTAAAAATGAACCAAATCGAAGATTTGGTTTTTTGATTTGTGAAATTGTCTCCGCTATCATAAATAAAATTTTCCCTGTATATTTTCCCCTGTTGAAGAATTTTTTTAGAAAGCTTTTCTTTCCTGTATGTTGTATATACCTGAATAATATTCAACAGTTTTACCAATATTCAGAATATAATGAAAATTCAATTTTATAAAGTATAATTAAGGAGAAAAAGTGATTGTCAGACCGAACACAGCAACTTCAAACAGAACACAGATAATTCTTCTTTTTATTGTCTCCGTACTTCTCTGGTTCTCCCTTTTCATCTATTTGCCAACTTTGCCGACACTTCTCAATGATAAGATGGGAAGCCTCACCTCTGTAGGTTTGGTTCTGGCGATGTATGGATTGGTTCAACTGGTTTTCCGAATCCCTATAGGTCTTTTTTCAGATATTACCGGGAATATAAAGATATTTATCATTTTCGGCTTTCTGTTCATGGGAGCCGGATCATTAATTTTGGGGTATGGGGATTCGTTAGGTGTTCTTATGACCGGCCGTGCACTTACCGGACTTGGAGCTGCTACCTGGGTGTTGATCGTGTCGGTTTTTACCCGGCTTTTTCCGGTGAAAAAAATAGTCTCAGCCACAGCATTAATAACTATAGCAAATGGTTTAGGTAAAGCCCTATCAACTTTTATGACCGGCTTTCTCAATGAATGGGGAGGTGACTCAACAGTTTTTCTTGCAGCCGCTTTCGCATCAACGGTAGCAGTCATATTGATTCTAACTATAAAAATTGGAAAAAACAAACCAAAGAAGTTTTCATTTTCCGATATGTCAAAACTTTTCAAACAACAGGAAATAATCATATCAACTATTGGCCATGGGGTAGCTATGGTGGGGCTCTGGGCTATTACATTAAGCTTTTTGCCGGTGAAAGCTGAGATGTTAGGGGCAGGGGATGTTGAGATAGGCTTGATTACGAGTCTTCATTTAGCAGCCTTCACATTGAGTAACTATATAAATTCACGCCTGGGCACAAAGGTGACCATAAGAAAGAGAGTTTTTTTAGCAGCCCTAATCTTTTCTCTGGGGAATGCTCTGGCTGTAGTAGCCCCATCGACCTTTTGGCTCTTTATAATAGGTATTATCAGCGGATTGGGATTCGGAATTCTTCAGTCCACCTTTATTGGGTTGAGTATATTGAAAGTTGATATCAGTCAACGCTCTACCGCTCTGGGTTTTCATCAGTCTCTCTATTCGCTTGGGATCTTTATTGGTCCCTGGATTGGCGGTGTTCTGGCTGATTATTTTGGGATAAATGTCATGTTCGGCATTATATCATGTTTCTGTCTTATTGGTTTGTTAGCTGTTTCAAGAATGATTAAGGATTGAGAGCAGGATTTTCTGAATCCATTATTTTTCCAGAGATAATTCGCGAAATGATAGAATAAATCGGGTTTGAAGTGATGAAAAAACAGAATTAACCAAAGCAGCAATTAATACCTACAACAATTCTTGCTATTTATATCTGCAAATAGTATCTTTTTTAAAGAATGAATTCGTTAGATATTAAGTGTAGGAGTTTCTATGAAAGTATTGGTTATTTCGGCAACCCCTTCCACATTGAGTTTTAATTATGCCATTGCAGAGAGAGCAGTCTCCTATCTTACTGGTCAGGGACATGAGGTCTGTTTTCATGATTTATACCGGGAAAAATTCCCGCCGATACTTGAATTGGAAGAGATTGCAAAAGACGCTGAACTTGACCCGCTAATTGCAAAACATTGTGAAGAGTTATCCGCTGCGGACGGTGTTGTAATAATCCACCCAAATTGGTGGGGACAGCCGCCGGCAATTCTCAAAGGATGGATTGACCGGATTATAAGACCGGGTACTGCATATCTTTGCGAAGGGAAACCTGGTGAAGTAGGTGAAGTTATCGGATTGCTGACCGGAAAGTTCGGAGTTGTTTTTACTACCGGTGATACTGATACCGAACGTGAAATCTCCTGTTTTATGGATCCTCTGGAGACTTTATGGAAAAACTGTGTGTTTGGTTTCTGCGGTGTCGAAAAATTTACCAGACGGCATTTTACTATAGTATTGACCAGCAGCGCTGACCAGCGAAAAATCTGGCTTAACGATGTGGAAACAGTACTAAAATCATATATTGGTTAATACGGCAAAATCAGGAGATTTTTATGGACGATTTTATTTTCAGAAACCCGACGAAAATTATATTTGGAAAAGGAAAAG
>JABMQR010000012.1 GCA_013202335.1 Bacteroidota bacterium | reverse complement strand
CTGCCGACCCCGTGTCCCCCAGACACGTACGCTAAACCCCTGCGCTACAGCCCGTATTGTATAGTAAATACGAAAAGAACGGTATCATGAAGGTATTGATTATGTCAACGGACAAACATGACTTTGTCATGTTTGTCTTGGGAGTTTGCGGGACAAACTCCATGTCTTCGTAGCGTACGACTTTGTCGTGTTAGTCTTGGGAGTTTGCGGGACAAACTCCATGTCTTCGTAGCGTACGACTTTGTCGTGTTTGTCCTGGGATTAAATGATAAATCGAACGTTTAAGACTGCAATAAAAAAGGGGTCGTTTTCGACCCCTTAGTTTTACTCAACTTCAGTTATCAGCTCTTTTTGCGAATATTCTGTGTGAAGCAAATGATGCGATTTATGTCCAAGTGGTTTTTTCAGGTATTCCTCATATAGCTGTGTGATAACAGGGTTAGTATGAGATTGCCGCAGTTCACGACCTTCATCTTCCTGGTATATGGCTGAAATTCTTGCACGTCGAACTTCATCTGTAGTGAAACGTGGTTGACCGCCGCCTCCGATACAACCGCCGGGACAAGTCATAACTTCAACAAAGTGGAAAACTTCACCGGTTTCCTGAATTCTATCAATCAATTTAGAAACATTTCCCAGCCCGTGTGCTACTGCTACACGTGCGGTTACTCCTTCTAAAAAGTTCCAGGGAGCAACAGTGTCAGTAAGAGTGAGCTCAGCTGTCTTTATCCCTTCAAGTCCTGCCAGGGGCGCGATATGAAGACCCTCAACCGGAAGAATTCTGCCGGTTACGATGGCATATACAGTTCTAAGAGCTGCTTCCATGACACCACCGGTATTTGCGAAGATATCAGCTGCACCGGTGGAAATTCCAAATGGTTCATCCATTTTTTGGTCTGGAAGAGCAAGGAAATCAATACCCGCCATTTTTATCATATCACCTAATTCACGGGTAGTAAGAACATAATCAACATCCTGATACCCACTGTCTGCCATTTCGGGGCGATCAGCCTCAAATTTTTTGGCAGTGCAGGGCATTATAGAGACTACTATCATATCTTTCGGATCAACGCCGATTTTTTCAGCATAATAGGTTTTTGCCAGAGCCCCAAACATCTGCTGGGGAGATTTACAGGTTGAAATATTGGGGAGGATTTCCGGGTAAAAATATTCAGCAAACTTTATCCATCCAGGTGAACAGCTTGTATACTGGGGGAGGGCAACCTCTTTTCCATGAACAAGTGCATCTTCCAGTCTTTTTAGTAACTCGGTTCCTTCCTCAATGATGGTCAGGTCAGCAGTGAAATTAGTATCAAATACTGCATCAAAGCCGATTTCCCGTAATGCTGATACCATTTTACCGGTAACAAGAGTTCCTGGATCACAGCCGAAACATTCACCTAAAGCGGCACGAATAGCAGGTGCAGTTTGAACAACAACATGCTTTGTCGGGTCGTCTACAGCAGCCCAAACCTTATCAATGTGTGTAATTTCAGTAATTGCCCCAGTTGGACACACTGCAGCACACTGGCCGCACTGCACACAGGCAACAGTTGACATGGGGCGGGAAAAAGCCGGTCCAATGACCGTATCATAACCACGGAACTGAGCACTAATAGCCCCTACATTCTGAACGTCACGGCATATTGAAACACAACGTCGGCATTTAATGCACTTCCCAGGATCTCTGGACAGGGCAGGTGTGGAAGAATCAACTACCACGGTATTTGTTTCGCCGGTAAAAGTTATATCACGGATACCCAGGTTCTGAGCTAGCGTCAGCAGTTCGCAATCAATACTTCGAACACATGTTTGACATTCACCGACATGTTCACTTAACATAAGTTCAACTACTGTTTTCCTTGCTTCCCGAACCCGTTTTGAATTAGTTTTTACTACCAATCCTTCACGAACCGGAGTTGAGCAGGAGGCTGCGAGGGCAATTGCTCCCTCAATTTCTACAACACAGGCTCTGCAGGCTGCCTGAGGAGCTGTTCCTTCCAGAAAGCACAGAGTGGGTATGGTTATACCGGCATCTCTGGCAGCTGAAAGAATTGTTATACCTGATTCGACTGTTAAATTTTGATCATTGATTGTTATATTAACCATGAACAGCCTCCTTTTCCTTATTCTCCATTCGGATAGTTTTTCCGTAATCACATCTGAGACAGCGGTTAGCCTGCCTTTGCGCTACCGGTTCGCTCCAGGCCTGCTCAACCTCTTCGAAGTTACAGCGTCGTCTCTCTAGAGAAATTGAGCGAACTTTTTCCCGGTTGCTCATAACCGGATCCGTATCTGGATCAAAATCAGTTTTAATCTCTTTCTCAAATCTCCAGAAAGCATGATCTTCACCAGTTAATGCCAAATCCATACCTGCAGCGGCCTTTTCACCAGCGGCAATCGCCTCAACAACAGATGATGGGCCGTCTACACAGTCGCCACCCGCAAAAATATCGGGTATTGATGATTTGCCGGTTACAGGATCAACAGAGATGAACCGTTTTTTATTTAGATCAAGAGTATCTGCTCCAAGCATATCTTTACTGTTTAAACGCTGTCCGATTGCAATGATAACCTGATCTGCAGTTATCGTGAATTTATCAGTTTCTGCGGCTGTGGGTCTTCTTCTGCCCGAAGCGTCAAAAACTCCCAGTTTCATTGGCAGACAGGAGACTCCTGCAGCCTTCCCATTAGAATCACTGATAATTTCGACGGGCTGGGTGAGGCATGAGATTTTAACACCTTCATGGATTGCTTCTTCAACCTCTTCAGCATAAGCCGGCATCTCATCCTGACTCCTGCGGTATACTATCCGTACTTCATCAGCACCTAATCGTAAAGCTGTTCTTGCAGCATCAATTGCGGCATTTCCGCCACCGATAACCACAACTTTTTGCCCAACTTGTACTGATCCACGGATATTATAGCGCTGCAGGAACGGTACAGCCTGAACAACACCTTCTAAATCTTCTCCGGGCAGCCCCATTGAAAGGGAATCCGGTGCCCCAATACCCAGGAAGAACATTTCATAACCTTCGGTCCTGAGTGATTCAATGGTAAAATCTTTACCAAGAGTTTTTTCACTTATGATATCAACACCCATTTGCTCAATCATTCTTATTTCCCGTGCAACTGTTTCCCTGGGAAGCCTGTATGCCGGAATTGTCTGAACCAGCATGCCGCCGGGTCGAACTGATGCATCAAAAATGGTGGGTTTGTAGCCAAGGCGGGCAAGAAAGTAGGCACATGACAATCCAGCTGGTCCTGCCCCGATTATTGCGATCTTTTTCTCAGCATTTTTATCATTCTCAAGAATTTCAGGAACCTGAAGAGTTATCTCCTGATCAACAAGAAACCGTTTTACTCCTCTTACCGAGACAGATTCATCCAACCCTGTTCTTCGGCATTTATCTTCACAGGTATGGAAACATACTCTTGCGCAAACTGCAGCAAAAGGATTTCGTTCACGATGCAGTTTTAAGGCCTCTGCATACCGGCCTTCACCGGTTAGTGATACAAATCCCGGGATATCAACGCGTGCCGGACAGGCGCTTTGGCAGGATGCCCGTACAAGTCCGGCGCATACACCAGCTTCACAATGTTTATCACGGATGTGAGCCTCATATTCATGTCTGAAGTGCCTGATTGTTGATAAAACAGGATTTGGAGCAGTTTGCCCCAGACCGCATAATGCAGTATCCTTAATCTGGTGCGCCAATTTTTCAAGAGCTTCAATATCACCCTGAATACCCTCACCATTACAAATTCGAGTGAGGATTTCAAGCATTCTTTTTGTTCCTACACGGCAGGGTACACATTTTCCACAGGATTCATCCTGTACAAACTCCAGAAAGTATCTGGCTACATCTACCATACAGGTGGTATCGTCCATAACTATCAGTCCGCCGGAACCGATTATTGCACCAAGTTCTTTAAGCGGTTCATAATCAAGCGGTACGCTCAGATGTTGTAAAGGGATACATCCGCCTGACGGACCACCGATTTGTGCAGCCTTGAACGGTCTGTTGTTTGTAATTCCACCACCGATATCAAAAATAAGGTCACCGAGAGGAGTCCCCAGTGGAACTTCTACAAGACCGGTATTTGCTACTGCACCGGCCAGGGCAAAAACTTTTGTTCCTTTGCTCTCTGGTGTGCCAAATGAAGCGTACCATTCAGCTCCTTTACGGATTATTGCCGGGATGTTAGCGTAGGTCTCTACATTATTCAGTAAAGAGGGTTTCCCCCATAATCCCTTTTGCGCAGGGAAGGGCGGTCTGGTTCTGGGCTCTCCCCGTTTTCCCTCAATTGAATTTATAAGAGCAGTCTCTTCGCCGCAGACAAATGCGCCGGATCCCATTCTTATTTCAAGATCGAATGAGAAGTTGGTTCCCAGTATGGAATCTCCCATTAATCCGCATGCTTTAGCATGTTCAATAGCCCTGGATAGTCTTGCTACTGCCAATGGATACTCTGCCCGTACATAGACATAACCTAAAGAGGCTCCTACTGTTCGGGCAGCTATGGCCATCCCTTCGATTAGGGTATGAGGATCTCCTTCAAGGACACTTCGATCCATGTATGCGCCGGGATCCCCCTCGTCAGCATTACATAATACATACTTCTGAGCATCTGTATCCTCACACTCTGCATCCATGGTAAATTTCCATTTCAGCCAGGTAGGGAATCCGGCACCGCCGCGTCCTCTTAATCCTGATATTTTTAATTGGTCAATGACATCAATATTTTCATTCTCAAGAATTTTAACCAGGCTTTTATAAGCCCCATGTGCAATTGCATCCTCAATATTGAGCGGATCTACAACCCCACAGTTCTGCAGTACTATTTTATTTTGCGGTTTAAAGAAAGCTGAATCCTCAATTTTCTCAGCAGGTTTTTCGCCTTCAGCATCCTTGAAGATATTTTGGTAAAAAGGTCTTTCGTCAATAAAATGTGAAGAGATAAGATCATGTATTATTGCTGGTGTAACACCCTCATATACCGTATTTAAAGGATTGCAGGAGATTACCGGCCCTTTAGAGCAGGGTCCGAGACAGCCCGTACACTTGACAGGTATATTCAGATTGAGTTCTTTTAGGACTGTTTGTATTTCAGAAACAATATCCAATGAACCGGATGCAATACATCCCCCACCAGTACAAACCAGTATATGAGGTTCCTGGATTGCAATTTCACTCTTTGCAGTCAATTTTACAGATGCTTCCTTAAATGCTGTTATTGAATTATACAATTGATTCATGCTTTTTCCCCCTTAGCCGCAGCAGAGTCCTGTTGATATTGGGATAAGATGTCTTTAATTTTTGCAGGTTTTACCCGTTGATGCACATCATCATTTACCATTACTACAGGCGCCAGACCGCATGCTCCGAAGCATCTGCCAATTTCGAGTGAATAGAGTCTGTCCCCGGTAGTTTCGCCAACACGAATTCCCAGTGTTCTTGATAGAGCTTCAAGTACCTCGTTACCGCCACGAACATAACAAGCTGTGCCCAGACAAACGCGAATTACATACTTTCCTCGGGGATGTGTGGAAAAGAACGAATAAAAGGAGACAACCCCGGTAACTTCACTGAAGGGAACTCTCATTTTTTTACTGATATGGCGAAGTGCATTTTCAGGTAAATACCCAACAAGATTTTGAATTGATTGCAGTACGGGGATCAAAGCCCCCTTTTGTCCTTTGTAAGAGGTGATGATGTCATCGAGCACCTGAAAGAGTGATTCTTCTGAATGTTCAAGATGTTCACGCTCATTCTGTATATCTTCTGTTTTTTGTGCGGTAATCACAGACATGTAAACGCTCCTTTTTGTTTACTTTGTAGAATCGGACCAAAAACAATTTACATCACACAGCTGAAAAACAAGATGAAAAGCAGGTTGAAAGCCAGCATGTTTTTGCATGATGCAGCATGTTTAATGGATACATTTCTACCTATAAATATATATAGATATATAAATATAGATAAGAATAGCACGATATAATTATTTGTCAATTAAAAAAAAATTTATTTTTTTAGTGATCCTGCTATGTTTAATCATATGATTGCACAGTCTTACTGAGTTGAGTTGTGGGGGAGTTATTTGAAAAATTGTGGGGGAGTTATTTAAAAAATTAGGATACTATAGACAAGAACACGGTAACATAAAAAAACCGGGACCAAAAAGTCCCGGTTAAAGAGTCTATAAAATATGCTTTAGGAATTTTTTTGTTCGCTCTTCCTTTGGATTACTGAAAAGGGTATTTGGAGATCCGGTTTCAATTATTTCACCTTCGTCCATAAAAACAACCGTATCAGCTGCTGCCCGTGCAAATCCCATCTCATGGGAGACTACGAGCATTGTCATACCGTCCTTTGCAAGATCAAGCATAACATCAAGAACTTCTTTAATCATTTCCGGGTCAAGTGCACTGGTCGGCTCATCAAAGAGCATAACTTTTGGTTCCATAGCCAGCGCTCTGGCTATAGCCACTCTCTGCTGCTGGCCGCCGGAAAGTTGTGAGGGATACGCTTGTTCTTTATCTGCAAGACCAACTTTTTTAAGCAATTTTCGTGCTTGTTTCTCAGCGATCTCTTTTTTTACTTTTTTAACCGTCCTGGGACCTAAGCTAATATTGTCAATAACGCGTAAGTGACCAAAGAGGTTAAAGCTTTGAAAAACCATACCTGCTTCTTCACGTATTTTTCGAATATCAATAGTAGGTGAGGTTACTTCATCATCATCGATCCAAATTCTGCCCGCTGTTGCGACTTCAAGCCTGTTTACACTTCTCAGCAGCGTACTTTTTCCACTACCGGAAGGACCAATAATCAAAACCACTTCACCGGTCTTCACGTTTAGGTTAGCGTTTTTTACAGCCCGAATTGAAGGACTGAACGATTTGCTCAGATTCTCAATACGAATTCTATAATCACTCATTTTTGAACCTCTCTTCCATCATGGCAACAATTCGTGACAGCATCAGGGTGATTATGAGATAGATGAGAGCAACTATCAGCATTGTCT
>JABMQR010000153.1 GCA_013202335.1 Bacteroidota bacterium | reverse complement strand
GGTTGAAGGAATCAAGGAAGGTTGAAGGAATCAAGGAAGGTTGAAGGAATCAAGGAAGGTTGAAGGAATCAAGGAAGGTGACTGTAGACCAGGACTTAGGATGAAATCCCGAAAGGTCTAACTTCAGTTTTATCGAGTAATGAGAGGTTTAGGTAACAAGTTTATTAATACCTGCACACTTCTGAACACTATCCAAAAAAGGAGCAGTTATGAGTAAAAAAACTATTGATTTTCGTTATAATACAGGATCTTCAGCAGTACCCTGGGCAGCAGTTGGAGAGAACTATTCCGCAGAAGACATTCTGGATGTCGTGGAATTTCTGATGCAGGGAGAGGGTGAAACCTACACCGAAGCTCTGGCAAAAGTTAAAGTGGCACTGACACAGCTGGCCGTTGTGGGAAAAGCTCCCGGTAAACTTTCCCTCGGTGATAAAGTCTCGCAGCTGGAACAGGAGCTTGACCGGTACCTTGGCGTTGAAGAGAGTACCTTCGTTACAAATGCAACCGCAGGATTTGAAATCGCTTTTAGGTATGCAAACCTGAAAGCCGGCGATGAAGTTCTTATTCCCGCTATCACCTTCATAGCAACCATGGCATATCCTCTGGCTGTCGGCGCCAAAGTTGTCTTTGTCGACGTCGATCCGGATACCCTGAATATGGATCCAAAAGACATGGAACGAAAAATAACAGATCGCACGAAGATGGTGATTCCCGTTCATATTGGCGGATATCCTGTTGACATGGATCCGGTAATGGAACTCGCAGAAAAACATGATCTTATAGTTCTGGAAGATGCAGCACATGGATTTGGCGGAACGTATAAAGGAAGACAACTGGGGACAATCGGCCATTTTGGTGCATACAGTTTTCATGAAGTAAAAAACATCACCTCCTTTGGTGAAGGCGGCGTATTGGTTTCTACTCTCCCATTCAAGAAAGATCTGAAAAAAGCAAGATTCCTGGGGCTGGATATGTCAACAGCCATAAAAGACTGGCTCTATGACGTCACTGCACTGGAAGGGAAAGATGGCTATTTTGCCGCAAACAACTCCTCCAGCACCGAACTTCAGGCAGTCGGGCTGCTCAGTCAAATGAAACGCTACGATGAAATTCTTGAAATCCGGAAACGGAATGTCCTTTATTTGAATGAACGGCTGGCCGGGTGCGATGCAGTCAAAACACAGCCTCTGGGAAAAGATGGCAGTGAACCAACGTATCACCTCTATCTCCTGCAGATTGATCCGGAAAAAGCCGGTGCTGACATTCGGGTGCTGCGTGAAAAACTGAAAGAGAAGAGCGTGACAACCATCCCGCACTTTGCTCCGCTCTACAAATTTTCCATTATGAAACAGCTTGGGTATGATCAGGAAGCTGAAGAGCTGTCCTGTCCGGTTGCAGAAGATGTTTTTTATCACAAATTTACCCATCTTCCCGTATACGGCCTCTCTAAGGATCAGCTGGATTATATGGCCGACGCGATTTTAGCATCAATCGATGAGATGCAGAAAGACAGAACCAACCGCAGTTGCAAAGCAACTGCCAAGAACAAAATCCAAAGGATTTCGTTCCAATGACGGGAAGAAAACGAATATTAGCAGCTTTTGATCATCGGAAGGTCGATCGGATTCCCGTATTCGATGTAGCTAACAATCCTGAACTCTTTTTGAAAGGCCTTGGTCAGGAAAATCCCTGGTCAGAGGGAGCCCCCACCGTCAAACTGGCAAAAAAGCTGGGACTTGATGCGGCAATGGTGCCGGTTGGATCATATACAGCGCTGATTCGAAAGGAACGGGACTGGATTGATGATACTACTTTTATCGATCGGTTCGGTGTAAAGTATACGGTTTCCAGTTCATCCTGGCCTCTGGGCATAGCAATTGAGGAAGTTGCTCTTGATGAGGATTTTGCTGAGAACTTCAAAACACAGGCTGTAATTACTCCTACTGATCTTCAGCCGGTGAAAGATGCAGTCCGGGAGGCGCATACCGGGAAGCGTGATGAGATTGCAATTTTTGCAGGATCACGAAGCGCATTCAGTCATCTCGCCGTTTCGGGCGGACTTGTTGCTCTCTCAATGCTTCTTTACGAAAACCCTGAACTTCTTCATAAGCTTGTTGAATTATCCACCGATTACTGGACAGAAGTTGGTCTGAGACTAATAGAAACCGGTGTGGATGCGCTCTATATTGCAAACGATATGGGGATGAATGGTTCAACCATGATTTCGCCGACCCACTTGCGGGAATTTTTTCTTCCGGCATTCGAAAGACAGTGTGCTGCCTGGAAAAAAGCAGGGGGGCGGGTGATTCTTCACTCCTGCGGAAACATTGAAGCTATCCTTCCTGACCTTGCAGCTATGTCCAACGAAAACAATGGGGACGGAGGTTTAGGCCGACAACAGCAGCCGCAGTTGCAAAGCAACTGCCAGGAACTAATTCCAAAGGAATTTGTTCCTGGGACTGGAGGAATAGATGGGTTAAACAATCTTCAGTCTCATGCAGGCATGGATATTACCTCAGTGAAAGAGCGGTTTGGTGATAAATGGACTTTGATCGGTAATGTGGATGCCACCACAGTAATGACTTCAAAACGAAAAGAAGATATTGACGAAGCAATAGCTGCCGTTATCAAATCAGCAGGATCAAATGGCGGACTAATTCTTGCAACCGACCACTCTTTTCACAAAGGAATTCCAGTTGAAAATGTCTACCATTTTATTGAACAGGCAAAGAAATTGGGGACCTATCAAAACCGCAGTTGCTTTGGCAACTGCCCAGAACAAGCGAAGCTTGATCCAGGGACAGAGGACTTGTCCGACGACAAATCCCGCAGTTGCCAAAGCAACTCCCAAGACCATATGCCTTTGGCATTTGGTCCAGGGACCAGAGGTTTAGTGTGACTGGAAGGGATCGTATTCTGAACAGCGTACGGGGGCTTCCCGTCGATTATCCTGCTGCTGCTCCGTATATGGGTAATTTTGCCATTAAGGCAGCCGGGATGAGCCTTTCAGACTGTTACATGAAATCTGAAAATATGGTTAAAGCACAGATGGCTGCCTGGGAGACGTTTCAGCAGGATGTCATCGTGGTTCAGTCCGATAATTACTATATGGCTGAGGCTTTCGGAGCTCCGGTAGCACATGATGAAGATACAATGCCGGTGCTCCTGGATACGGTAATTAAAAAACCGACGGATATCTTCAAACTTGAACCGGTAGATCCAAAAAAAGATGGACGAATGCCGGTCTATATTGATGCGATTGCCGGAATACGGGCTAAAGTCGGTGAAAAAGCGGCAGTTCGCGGCTGCGGGACAGGCCCCTTTGTTTTTGCGGGACATCTATGCGGAATTGAACGGCTGCTTCTCTGGATGGCTGAAACTGATATGGAACTTGCCGATCATGCTGAGGCACTCGATCGGATATTTACCCTTGGACTGGAGACCCTGATTGGATTTGCCACCGCCCAGTTGGAGGCAGGAGCAACCATCATTCAGCTTGCAGATTCACTTGCCTCCCTACAGGTGATATCACCTGAAATGTATAGAAAATATGTTTTTCCCTATGAACGAGAATTTTTCCGGCGCATGAAGCCTGCCTGCACCAGACATGATGCAGCAGCCCTGCTCCATATTTGCGGTAACAATACGCAGGTGTTTGAAGATTATGTGGGGACGGAGGCAGATATTATTGTCATCGATCACGCGGCTTCACTTGCCGAAGCAAAGAGAATTATTGGTGACCGTGCAGCACTTATCGGGAATTTGAACCCTTCCGGGACGCTTTTATTCGGTACCCCGGAGCAGGTGGGGACGGAGGCACGCGATTGCCTGAACACAGCACTTCCGGGAAAATATATCCTGGGCACCGGCTGTGAGGTCTCAATGAAGACCCCCAGCGAGAATATGCATGCAGTTCTCCGGACCGCACGCGACTTTGATATAAGCAGGTGTAAATGAGTAAAAATCAAATAGTAACCGGTAGGGACAGAGTTGCTCAGGCACTATTACATAAAGAACCGGATAGAGTACCGTATGATCAGTCCAGCCGCTCTTCGGCCATTGAAGTCGAAACGTATCAGGCATTGAAGGATCATCTGGGAATAACCACCGACACCAGCTGCTTTCTGCGGTCCCATGCTGATATGGAAGAACCGGTCAGACAGCTTCTTGGGGTGGATACGGAATTTGTACGATATATGCCGGATGACTGCTGGCAGGTTGATGGAAAGGATCAATTGTTTGTTGATGCCTGGGATGTTCCCTGGCGGCGGAAACACGGGTCGCTCTATTACGAACTTGCCAGTAATCCGTTTGCTGAACTTGAGTATAGTGAAATCCTTGCAAGAAAGTGGAAACCGCTTATCACCCCTGAGATGGCGGTAAAACTGCAGATTTCAGCAGCAAAACTCTATACAGAACATGATTCAGCACTCTTTTCTGATCAGATTGGTGCAGGTTTGTTTGAACGTGCATGGTACCTGCGTGGGCTGGAGCATTTCCTTGTTGATATGATGCTGGAAAAAGCTTGGGTTCACCGCTATATGGAACGAGTTCTTCAACATCAGATAGAGGGATATAAGGTGCTGTTTGATGCTGTGGGCGACTATATTACGGGCATTTTGCTGACCGACGACCTTGCCACACAGCAGAGCCTGATGTTTTCACGGGATGTCTACCTTGAGATGATCTACCCGTATCAGAAGCGGCTCATCTCATATATCAAAAGCCGGGGTATGCAGACAATCTTTCACAGCTGCGGAGCCGTCTATCCCCTTATTCCCGATCTTCTGGAAGCCGGGGTGGAGATTCTTCATCCTATCCAGCGATCGGCTGCCGGAATGGATCCGGGGCGGATTAAGAGGGAATTTGGCAGGGATTTGACTATATGGGGAGCAGGCTGTGATACCGAGCTGCTGCAGACAGGAACTCCTCAGGAAATCGCTGATGATGTAAAGAAAACTATTGATCTACTTGGGAAAGATGGCGGGTTTGTATTTACGACCACGCACTGTATCCAGCCGGGTACACCCCCAGAAAATATACTGGCTATGACAGGAGCATTACATGGCTGAAACAGGTGATATACGAGTAAAAAGAGAAGACCTTGAGAATTTATGTACGCAGGTTTTTAAAAAATTAGGGATGCCGGAAGCACAGGCAAAGGATTCAGCGGAAATTTTGGTTGCAGCGGATGCCCGGGGTATCGGGAGTCATGGAGTTGCACGACTCTGGCGCTATGTGAACGGCATAACAGCGGGGATTATGCTGCCGGTTACCGAAAGCGAAGTTGTGCACCGAACACCGATTTCTTTTGTCCTAGATGCAAAAGGCGGAATAGGCCTTAGCCTGAGTAAACGGGTTATGCAGGAGGTTGTTGAAACCGCAAAACAGAGCGGATTTGCGGCGGCTTCGGTTCGCGATTCAAATCACTTTGGCATCGCCGGCTACTATGCCCTTATGGCAGTACCCGAGGATATGATCGGTATAGTTATGACAAATACGGCAGCGCTTGGAGTTCCGACGTTCGGTAAAGAGGCGATGTTCGGGACCAATCCGATTGCGGTTGCAGTTCCGGCTATGGATCAGCCTCCGTTTGTACTGGATATGGCCACAACGGTCGTTACACGGGGTAAAGTTGAGACCTACGAACGTGAAGGAAAGCCTCTTCCGGACGGTTGGGCGGTAAATACTGAGGGGCTGGATACGCAGGATGCCGAATCACTGTTAAAAGATATGCTGTATCAGGCCGGCGGCGGAATTCTTCCTCTTGGCGGAAGAGGTGAGGCGTTTGGTGGCCATAAAGGTTTTGGGCTGGGTGTACTGGTCGATATTTTAACGGCAGTTACATCCGGTGGTACTTTTGGGAAGACAGTGAAGGATAGTGCAGAAACTTCTGCCCGTGTCTGTCACTTTTTTGCGGCGATTAAAATTGATCTGTTTCGGAAACCGGAGGAGTTTCGTGCGGCTATGGATGTGCTGCTTTCGGAGCTGCGTAATGCCGAACCGGCTACAGGTCAGGATCGTGTCTATTATGCCGGACTTAAAGAGTTTGAGCATGAACAGTTGTGTGAACGTGTTGGGATACCAGTACCGGAAAAGGTGTGGGATCGTCTTTCCGGTATTGCCGATGATTTGCAGCTGACCATGCCTGCACAAATGGAAAAAGGGTGAAGCTGAGAAAATAAAGCAGAGTTTGAAAAAACAGATTAGCTAAAAAATCTCAAAAAAGAATAAGAAATAGTTCATACGTGGTAGGTGTGCCCTCGTACAAATACCTGCACGCTTCTGAACACTAGAAAGGAGTAACAGTGAGCAAAGCAATATCACTGCAAATACCCAAAAAATCACGGGCAAAGAAGAGACAGAAAATAAAAGAGAACCTCGTCGGGTATCTGTTTATACTACCCAATCTTACCGGATTTGTGGTATTTACCCTGTTTTCTGTAGCCTTTTCCCTCTATATGAGCTTTACGGACTGGAGCCTGATAAAGAAGTTCGAGAATATCAAATTTATCGGATTGAAGAATTATGTCGATATGTTTACCGACAAATGGTTCCATGCATCAATCCTCAATAACCTGTGGTTTCTGCTGGTAATCCCGGTCATGATTTTTTTGGCGATGGTATTTGCCTTTCTGGTAAACGATAAAGTCTTTTGCAAAAAAGCCTTCAGAACCATCCTGTATCTCCCGAACATCACCAGTGTCGTAGCGATCTCGGTAATCTGGTTTACCCTGTTTAACCCGCGGTCAGGTCCCGTGAACGAGCTTCTGCAGAGTATAGGGATCGAAAATCCTCCGCAATGGCTGTCGAGCACAGCCTGGGCAAAACCGACAATCGGGCTGCTGATGATCTGGAAGGCAGTGGGATACTACACCATCCTCTATCTTGCGGCACTGCAGGGAATTCCCCGGCGGCTCTACGAAGCAGCCACAGTCGACGGTGCAACCATGGTGCAGCAGTTCTTTAAAGTCACCATCCCGTTACTCTCTCCGACAACCTTCATGCTGACCATTCTGTCGGTCATGAATATTTTCAAGGACTGGTCGCTCATACAAATAATGACCGAAGGCGGTCCCGGAACATCAACCTATACCATCGGATACTACATCTACTATGCGGCCTTTTCAAAACTCCGCATGGGATATGCGGCCAGTATGGCCTGGGTGCTGCTCGTCATCATCATGGTCTTTACCATCTTCCGCTTTCGGGTTGAGAAGAAGAGGGATTTCTAATGAGCAATCAACTAACAAACACCGGAACAGTGCTTTTTGCCAAAAATCGGTATCAAAATAGCCGTTTAATCAAGAAAATTCTCCTATCCCTCGTCATGGTGCTGGTTTCGATTACCATGCTGATGCCGTTTCTCTGGATGATCTCGAGCTCGTTCAAGGACTCGATTACCATGTTCAGCTTTCCCATCAAGTGGATTCCTGAAACATTCAACTTTTCCGGATATCGGGAAGTCTGGAGGAGTGATGTTAATTTTGGGCTCTTTTTTCTGAATTCAACCAAAATTACGGTTTTAGCAGTGCTGGGTACGGTACTATCGTGCACCATGGGCGGATATGCCTATGCAAAAATTGACTTTTTCGGACGCGATAAACTGTTCCTTATCAAGCTTTCCACGATGATGATTCCTGCACAGATCACCATGCTCCCCACCTTTATGATTTTCAAGTGGCTGGGGCTGATAAATACCCACGCGGCTCTCTGGCTGCCTTTCTTTCTTGGACAGCCTTTCGGTACATTCCTGATGCGGCAGTATTTTATCAAGGTGCCGAATGAGCTGGTGGATTCCGCAAAAATCGATGGTGCAGGGCATTTTAGAATATTTGCCACCATTGCACTGCCGTTGGTTCGGGCCGGGATCTCGGTGCTGGTATTTCTCTACTTTGTATGGGCATGGAACTACTATGAGGGGCCGCTGCTCTACATCCGAAGCGTCAATCTCTATACCCTGCCGCTGGCACTGAAATTTTTCTCTGACGAGTTCAGTACAAATTATACCGCAATTATGGCGGCAAGCGTTTCGATGACTCTGCCGGTCCTGGCACTGTTTATCGGACTGCAGAGGTTTTTTATTGAGGACATTACTTCAACAGGTTTGAAGGGATGATATATCACAAAATTGTTCTAGGAGGAACGAGAATGAAAAAAAGCATGAATTTACTACTTTGCGTGGTACTGTTGGCAACTGCCGGCATGTCGTTATTTGCACAGGGTGTTCAGGAGAGTGCAGATGCAGCTCCCGAAGTTCAGAAAATTGTCTGGGGTGCATATGGTTATCTGGCACAGGACAAAGCTGAAAGAATAGCTACAGATTTTGAAGCTGCTTACCCTGAATATGAACTTGAGTATGTTGACCTGGGAAGCACCGACTATCTGGTAAGACTGGATACTATGGTTGCTTCAGGCGAACGACTTGATATGGCTTTAGCCATGGATTCAGTTGCCTACACAAACAGAGCCAAAGAAGGAATGTTCCTTCCTATCGGCGATTACCTGACCGAAGACGGATTCGACCTTGATGACGCTTTTGGCACCGGTATAAAATCATCCTTTATTGATGGAGAAATCTACGGACTTCCCTACACAAAAGGTGGATTTTATGTGTTCTACAACAAAAACATGTTTGATGCAGCCGGCGTTGCATATCCCACAGACGACTGGACATGGGAAGAGTTTGAAGCAACAGCAAAAGCCCTTACCATTGGAACTGGTGCTGAAAAAGTATACGGCGCAAATATCCACTTAACCTGGGGATATGATATTGATACACTTCCCGCTCAGATGGCTGGATGGACTCCTTTTACCGATGGCAACATGGACACCGCTAATATGAACGACCCACGGCTGGCAGATGCGCTTGCTATGTGGAACAGAATGCAGAATGTTGATGAATCAGCAATCAGTCTTGCTACATTTAAAGCTGAACAGATTGGCTCACGTATGCCTTTTGCTGCCGGCGATGCTGCAATGCTGTTAAGTAACTGGTGGTCAGCAAGCTGGTTTATCAGTGCAAAATATGGTTCAGCTGAAGGCGATGCCATCCTCGATTTTGATCTGGGTATTGCAAATATTCCCCGACCAAACGCTTCACTTCCGAACAACATGAATGCAACTGACCTTGACTACTACTATGCAGTTCCAAACACTGCTGAAAACCCCAAGGGCGGAGCTTTACTTGCACGTTTTATCATTACTGACATGTGGCCGAAAATGGGTGTTCTTTCATCATACCGATATGAGGACATGGACGAATTCAAGAAGAGTTTCACCACTTTTGTTGATGCAGATGGTGCAAAACATGTGATGGATTACTCTGATGAAATAGTTACCAGAGTTATGGGTAACTGGACACAGCCTATCAGTGCTTACTACGGTTTTGACAAAACAGTTAATCCTTTAGGACTTTCTGTTGTCAAAGATATCTACAACCAGGAACGGGAACTTTTCTACCTGGGAGAACAGAATCTTGCTGAAACAGTTGCTGCTATGCAGGAACGTGCGCAGGATGAGTTAGACGCGCTAAACTAGCAATAGTCTTCTCATAGATTTTTGATCGAAGTTATGCGGCTGCCGTATAACTTCGATCTTTGATTATACTGATAGCGCTGCAGTTGCGAAGTAACTGCCATGACCAAGCTGGCTCAGCTTGGTCCGAGGGACGGAGGATGACCGATAACCAGAGCAACTGCCAAGAACTAATTCCGAAGGAATTTGTTCCGGGGTCAGAAGGATGAAGGAAAAAAAGATGAAAGCAGCAGGTTACAAAACGTTAGTAAAAGATGGTATGTACAACGCTTTTCCCAGCATTGTTCGGGCAAAAAACGGATCGCTTGTGATGGTGTTCCGGCAGGCTGATAACAGTCTGGAAAAATACGGGGTGGTGTCGCATGTGGATCCATCATCACGTGTTGTTATGATGACTTCGGACGATGACGGGAATAGCTGGAGTGCGGTAAAAACTATCTATAATGACGAGATGGGGGAACAGGACCCCTGTCTGACCTGCCTGGATGACGGTACCCTGATTTGCACTTTTTTCCGCTGGAAGGTAGTGCCGAAAGAAGATTCAGAGGTGCTGGGTGAAGCTTATAAGCATTACGGGCGTATTATTTTCGATCGCTGGGCGGCAGTTCATGTCGGAACCGTCTGCATCAGATCCCGTGATAACGGGGAAACCTGGGAAGGTCCTTTCAATATAGTACCTGATGGATATCAGGGACCTGCGGCTTTGCGGGGAAATATAGTGGAACTGGCCGATGGACGGCTTTTGGCGCCGTTATATGCGGTTAAGAAATTTGGTGATCTCTCAAGCTGCATAATTATGGGGACGGAGGATCAGGGAGAAACCTGGGATAATATAGGTGAGGTTCCCGGATTACCGGATCTCCATTTTGTGGAGCCATTTCTCTATTCCGCACCATCCGGACGTCTTGATATACTTCTGCGGACTCATCGTGATTTTCTGAAGATGCCGTTTGATCAGACCTATATGCATCTGCACATCTCTTCTTCCGGGGACGGAGGAAGGAGCTGGAGCACTCCCGTTCCCACAGAGCTTTTCTGTCCCAATCCGGTACATGTTTTACCGGTACAGGGTGAAAATGTTCTGGTTACCTATGGCCAGCGGCGGGATCCAAAAGGAATTGAAGGTTTTTTGACGAATGCAGAGCACCCCGAATTCCGGGATGCTGATACAAAAAGTATAAAACCGGCAGAATCCGGAGATTTAGGATATACAAGTGCCGTTCAACTGAATGACGGATCGGTACTTATCGTATATTATATGACTGACCCCGATTCAGAGTACTGCATTAGGACAGATGCAGGAACCTGCATCTGTGCAACCTGGTTGGAGGTGTAACGATATGGAAGATGGACCGCTTTTCTCAGGAATTTATCCTGCACTGGTTTCTCCGGTAGCTAAAGACGGAAGTGTTATGGAACCGGAACTGCGGGCTCTTGTCCGCCATTTTGCTGACACTCCGGTTAATGGATTATATGTGTGCGGAGGAACGGGTGAGGGCGTACTGCTTCCTGTTCGTACCAGAAAACGAATTGTGGATATTGTTATTGATGAATCCGGGAAGGCTCAGCGTGAACATCCTTTACAGATTCTTGTACATATTGGAGCCACCGAACCGGCTAATACCGAAGAGCTTGTTCTCCATGCCGATGCCGCCGGAGCAGATGCGCTCTCTGCCATCCCGCCGATCTATTTTTCCTACAGCAGGGATCAGGTATGTGAATACTACTCCTGGATAGCTCAATTGAGCACGCTGCCGCTGATCATCTATGCCTCAGCGCAGTCCGGTACAGCTTTTACTGCCGATATGCTGAAAGAACTTTCAAAACAGCCGACTATTAAGGGCATCAAGTTTACCGGCTATAATTTTTACGAATTGATGAATATGCGCTCTGTAGTACCGGATAATTTTTCCATTCTGAATGGAGGCGATGAAGTGATGATGTTTGGCCTGCTCGCCGGAGTAAACGGCGGGATCGGAGCAACCTACAATGTCATGCCTACCCAATTCTGCCGATTGTATGATGCCTGGGCAGCAGGAGATATTGAGCTGGTAAAATCCATCCAACGGAAAATTAATAATATAATTAGTCTGATAGTGCAGTTTCCGGTTATTGGGGCAGTTAAGCACATGCTTCAGGAGCAGGGATTTTCTGTGGGCAATACAATTTTTCCCAATAATCCATTAAGTCCAGATCAGAAGGTGGAATTAACTGCCAAACTGGAGGCAATAGCATGGAGAGAGGTGTGTATATGAAAGTATCAGGGGCATCGGTAGGAAATGGTTCAATAGCAATTCTTATTCATGATGACAGCAATACTGCACTTCTTACTCTTGAGCAGGCTGTTCTCTCTGCTCTACAGCACTTTGGTATCCCCTTTACTATGAAGTTGGTTGATGCAGAGTGGACAGGCAGCTCAGCAGCAAAAGAGGTGCTTTCCCATGCTGCGGTAATGCTCCCGCAATCAGGCACGTTTTCCCGATTCTCTAAAGCATATTCTGAACAGTTAAAACAGGCTGTAGATGGCGGACTGGGACTTGTTTGCTATGAACCGCAGGTTGAACTGCTGCCGGGTTGGGTGCAGCAGGTGTGTAAGATTGATCCTGCATCAATCCGTCACGATACATTCAGTGAACTGATAACCCGAAACACGGAACATTTTATCACCTGGACTCGGCCACTGAATGAATGTGTCTGGAGCGATCAAAAGCTGGATTATTCAGTTTGTACAGCTGATGGCGGTGTGCCGGGGGGTGGAACTTCGCTTCTGGAAAGTGAAGCTGGAGATTCTCTGGTTCTTCTGGGGGACGGAGGAACAGGTCGGATAGTTCTGTTTCCTTTTTCAGTGAAGTTTTTCACTATGGAGTACCTGGGTCATGCGTGCGGTGCCGATGATATTTTTACCCGAAGTTTGATATGGGCTGCCCGGAAGCCGTTTCTCACCTGGAGCATGCCACCCAAAGCGGGTCTGGTAATTGACGACTGTTCCGGTTCCTACGACCATTTTGGCTATCTGGATGTAATGAACAAGCATGACTGGGTACCCTATCTCGGCCTGTTTACAGAGACCATTGATGAAGTTGCACATGAAGATATTCATATGCAGGCAAAGAAACTGCATGTCGGCTGGGTGGATGGATCGATAGATATTGGGTTTCATGCACTTCGCTATAACGATTCGTTTTGTTTCAACCATCTGGATCAATGTCCCCGAACAATCAGTGAACTGCAGATCCGTTTTGCCAGTTGGGACCGGTATGAGAAGCAGTGGGGCATTCAGCACAGTCCCTGGGCTCATCCTCATTTTGGTGAGGTTGGCTCAAATGCCATTCCCTTTTATCTGGAACGCGGCATAGAGTTCCTTACCTATATTTTGCCGTTGGATGCTGCCTGGTTTGAAGTGCCTTCAGTGAAAGAACCACTCTCGATGCAGCCTCCCTTTGGTCATGCCGGATACTATATTTCCGAACTTCCTAACTACCCGGAGATGATGGTCTTCAATTGTGTACTTGATCATAAGAATCGCACTTCAGCTGATTATGTGGTGCGGACAGATTACCTTTGGGATCACACAACATTCTGGAATGAGGCGGAAAAACCCATGATTCAGGAGTCGGCCCAGACGCTTGCCGATCAGATCAGGCGGGGTATCGATTCGGGATTTTATGGCGAAGGAGCCACACATGAGCAGCGGGTTGCCTGCCTGCGCAAGGGTGAGCTTGAAGAGGTTTTTCAGGAGACCGACCGACTACTTTCACGCTATCCGATGGAACGCTGCAAATTGAGTTCTGTCATGGCGTATGTGAAACAGCGCAGAAAGAGTCAGCTTGAATCGGTGCGGTATGATTCTTCAGGGAGATCCTTGCAGTATGCGTTTTCCAACGATCACGCGATAGGGACGGAGGTTCAGGTATATTTTTCCACGGAAAATGGAGAAGCGGTTCCAGTATTGCAGGTGCTTGAATCACAGGAAGGAAGTATAGGGGATAGATAACACTTTTATGTACAATATACAGGAATTGAATTACTATTCTTGTATGTACAGATAGGTGCTGACAGGAGCAGAAGGCCATGAAATTATCTACACAATCTCCAGTTTATCCCCTGAAAGATTTGAAGATTTTGGATGAAGTCCGTGAAATCTTTTATGAGACCACCGGGCTTGCGCTCTCCTTTCACTACCCTGGTGAAGACGGATATGATTTTTATCCGCAAAACGAAAAAAACAACTACTGTGAAGCAATTGAATCTACTTCTGAAGGTATTACCCGCTGTTTGAAGAGCGATCGAGATGCACTGCGTACTGCGCGGGAAAGTGGTGAATATTGTGTTTACACCTGCCATGCCGGGTTGGTAAATGCCGTCATCCCCCTGATCTATAAAGGGCGTGATATTGGGGCAATTTTTACGGGTCAGATTTTTACCCGGGTTCAGGATAAGGCTGATTTTTTACGCATCTATGAGGGGCTGCGCCCACTGGCAATTCAGGAAAAGAATATATATGAAAGTTTTAAAAATATAAAAGTTATTGATCATGATCGATTTCTTCTCGGGATCAAGATGCTTAATTTTATGGCAAACTATATTATTTCTATTGAGGATGAGATGTCTCTGCAGTCCGAGCTGTATCGAAAAGAGCGGGAAATTCTCCGGTATGAGAACGAGCAGATGCGGTTAAAGAATGATCTGCAGAATCTCAGTATTTTGGTACTTAAGGATAAGGTTGATTTTCGCACAGACCTTCTCGGAACCGGTCAGCAAAATCAACAGAAAAGTTCCATTGTGCTGCGAGCTCAGGAGTTTATCCAAAAGAATTATAAGCAACCTCTGACCCTCTCTGATGTAGCCAGGGCAATCTATCTCTCTCCAAACTACTTCAGCACCACTTTTAAGGAGATTACCGGACACAACTTCAGCAGCTACCTGAACGATCTTCGTATTCTTGAGGGACAAAGATTGCTGGGGGAGACCACGCTTCCTATCAAGCAGATTGTGAAACAGGTGGGATTTGAAGATTACAACTACTTTAACAAGGTGTTTAAGAAAGCTGTCGGTTTGCCGCCCGGGGCGTACAGAGAGATGTTTGGCAAGCATGATGCATAGTATGAAAAAACAGACGGATCTAAAAATTGTGCAGTGAATTCTTCTTTAGACCGCAATATGATATCAGGTATGTAAAGGGGAGTGATGTATGAAATCGATACGATACGGCATAGTTGGGTTTGGTGGGATTGCAGAGAACCGGATTGCAAAAGAGGGCTTTGGCCTGGATACAAGCAGGTTTTCGAAAAATATGGAAGCGGTGCTGGTTGCTGCCTGTGATGCGAATACCAGCCGGGCCGATGCAGCACGTGCGCTGGGGCTGGAGTGGTATTCTGACTTTAGTGCGATGCTTGCGGATCCCACGCTTGATGCGGTTGTAATTGCTTCTAATAATCGAACACATACGCTACTTGCCCGTGAGGCAATCCTTGCCGGTAAGCACGTTTTTATTGAGAAACCGGTAGGGGTTCAGGTTGATGAAGTTCGCGAAATGCTGGAGCTTGCAAAAGCACGTAACCTGAGTGTTGCTGTTGACCACATGATGACAAAAAACACCTATAACAAAGAGGGACGGAGGCTGATAAGAAATAAGACTATTGGTGATATCGTTCATCTGGTACTTCATATGGAGTTTGCCTACGGCATGACCGAGAGTGAAGCCGCCACATGGCGTTGTGCCGATCCTGGCGAGTTAGGCGGGCCAATTGGTGATGTGGGCAGCCATTGTCTCTATATGGCAGAATTTCTCACTGATGATGTGATCGAATACCTTCAGTGCGTCTATACACCCAAGCATCTGAAGATTGCCGTCGAAGATGGTGCAGTTATCAATTTCACTACTAAAAAAGGTTATACAGGAACTATCAGAGTTGCTTTTGATCAGCCGCAGGGCACAGGCCAGGATACTCTCTCCAGCTTAGGGTATGAGGTATATGGAACAAAGGGTGCATTGGTCGGTGAGGCAACGCTGTTTCAGCTCTCCGGATATTCGGATGAACCCTCCCGGGTTCGCTTATACACAAAGATCGATGATAAGATTGATGAATATATTCCTGAGACGGTGGAAAATATATACCGCAGCCAAATTAATGAGCATGCTGCTTCAATAAGAGAAGGGAAGCCTTTAAGTGGTAAAGATGGGCTGCGTAATCTTGAGATGATTATGCAGGCGCATGAATCCGCTAAGAGGGACGGAGGCTGTTAAGAATCAGCAGATGGTAGGGCTGTAACGATCTCTATTACGAAGATATTTGTAATCCTGTTATTCTGATCCAGACGGGAGAGAGTTTTATTTTGTTGTTTAGCATGGAGACCCGTCCAGAGGGTAAAAATATCCAGAATGGATGAGGTCGTTATATATGGATCTGGATATGTTCACCTTGTTGAAGAGAAAGTAGAGTTATTTATTTCCATATAATGAGGAATTTTTATAGAATTTTCCGGATAGTGGATTTTAAATAATCTTCAGAACACACCTGTCTCAGGAAATTAGCGAGAACTTGAATTGTCGTGTTACCTGCAGATCTAATCCCTCAAAAAAGGATATATTTCCAGCATATCCTCATCTGGTTCATCCACAATATGGTATTTCTTATTCATGAGATGGTAAATTCCAGAAAACTTATAAGAAAAGATGTCTTTTGCCAGTTTCGCCTTTACCGGATTATTAGAAATATATTTGATTACTGCGTTGAAATAGGCTGATCCTCTTACGATTTTACTTTTAAACCGATCATACCAGACATGCCCTTTCCGATGATATTTCTTATTGTAGCGTACAGCTATTACACTAAGAATCCATTGCATGATAACCGAAAGACTATAGTCATTTCCTATTGGTTGAATTAGCAGATGGATATGATTTTCCATCACGGTAAAATGTTTTTGACGAAATCCAAATTTTTTCTTTGCGAGGGATACCACTTCCTCGACCATGGCCTTATCTTCTTCAGTACTAAAGATCTTTTCCTGTAAGTTGGCTCGGGCCGTTGTATGATATAGTGCATTTTTTTCTAATAGGCGAGGATGTCTCATATCTATTATAACGGGGAAACGTTTAAGAAATATTCAAATAATGGGAAGTTTTTCAAAAAAGTTTTACGAAATAAGAGTTTCCTCCGTCCCTCTTCACGAAGTATTGACTGCGAATTATGATCTTAATATGGGGCAGCAGGAATTGTTTTGAAAATTTACTTTTTATTATCTGAATTCATAAAATCTAAATATTGTTCAAGATCAGGAGTCTGATTAAGCAAATCAAAATAACTAACAATATCTACATTTGGGTAATTATTTTCTAAATACTGTTTAATAATATTCCTGTCGAAAAAAAGTATTTCTCCATTTTTATTTTTAAACTGTCTAATAAAAGTTATGGAACTTGAATAAGCTTCTGCTTTTGCAAACGAAACTTCGTGAGAGGATCCTCCCCCGACAGATGTAGTTGATTTTTCACTACCATTTAGAAAACCGAATCGATTAGTATTATCAAAACTAATTATATGGTTACCATCACTATCAAATACGCTAGTATATATTTCTAGGTAGATATAAGTATCAAACATATCTAAATTCTCAATTATGTATCTGAAAATAAAATGACTCTTATTACTATCTGAAATAGACGGTAAGTCTATAGGAGGTATATTTAATAATTGGATTGGAATTTTGGGATCATCAATTTGTTCCCAATCAAGAAACACTTGCTTGGTTGTTGATGGATTGTTTTTGGTTATATCCTGTTGTAAACAGCTGGTGAGAAATAATGGAATGAGTAAAATAAAAATTAAATACTTCATAAATATGCCACCTATAATCAATTGTCTCAAATGCTATATGATTTTTGATTATAGGTCTCTCCCCCTTAGGTATTAGATGGCTATTTATAGGGTTTAAAAAACATAAAAAGATATATAAAGGAGGTTGTTAATTATTGAGAAATTGAATAATGAAAACAGCAAGGTTTGAAGTAATGGAAATAGTTCAGATGCTTCGCATAAGATAGCAGCTTATTTCGCATAACACTTCGCATTAGAATTTCAGGATAATTCAACGTTTTGAGAGATTGCTGAGCTAAGTCTATATTGGATATGATGTTCAACAGTATTCAACAAAATGTTGATTGTTGAATGATTATCTTTGATTTCAAGCAGCATAATGATAAACTGAAGAATCGGGGAAGGATTTCGCATAATAATCACTTTTGGCTGGATAATCCTTCTCACTTTATGTTGGATTTAACATCTTACTTATAAAGTTTCCCCATATCCTCCGTCCCTGGAACAAATACCTTCGGAATTAGTTCCAGGCAGTTGCGAAGCAACTGCGCCACCGGTTGTCGGAGTACCTCCGTCCCTCGAAGAATTGAAGTACAATACGCGTTTGTGGATACAAATTATGGATTGGTTGACAGGAAAGGGGTAGTAAAAGATTTGGCCGTAAAGTTTTTTGCTGTCGTATCTATTTGTGACTCTTCTAAAGCATGATATAATAGAGAAAGAGAAAGGCTTGTACCGGCTTCCCTTTCTATTGAATGCTGTGTTAACAGCAAGGAGGGTTGATCATGACGAAGGATAATGACAGTCGTAATAGAGTTACGAAAAGAATACGCTGGATTGCCCGAATCTGGGGTATTCTGATCCTGGCTTATGCTTTAGCTATGTTTATCGGGTATGCCGGGAATTGGATAACAACTGGTACAGCAGACCCTTATGCCGTGGAGGGCTATCCTCCTATAGAAGTTCTGCCTCCGATCTTTATGTTTTTGAGTGCCCTGGGATTGGGCATTGCCTGGCGTTGGGAGCGATTGGGGGGAATAATTACTCTTGTTTTCCAGTTGGCAGTGCTTTTTCTGCTTCTAATGAATAATCCAATCACTCACAATTTCCCCCGTTCAGCAATTCCTTATCTCATGTCGTTGATAATAGCCGCCCCTGGAGTATTATTTCTGGTGTATTGGTGGCGATCAAAAAAGAGGGGAGTCCCCAACGACAGCGCCTAATTAGGGAGTCTACGGTATTTCAGTTTGCCGGGGTTGGTGTCAAATGAGGAGAAATTTGTAGAACAGGACATGCAATAAATATTTATGAAGAAAAAAAAAGAAAAAGCTTACACCCGATCAAAAGGAACGACAAAAAAATATATGACAATTTTTGTGAATGGAAAGCAAAAGCGTATCAAACGACCGGAAAAAATAGACGGTATGGATGCAGACGAATTTATCAGAAATAATGCTGATCCACTTTGGTTACATCAGAATGAGATGTGGGAATATATAGATATGGATGATGATGAAGAATGTGAAAATGATACAGAAGGCCAGGCCTTGTCATTTTTAGGCTTTTAGGCTCGGAGGGAGAAAAAAAATAGAGGCCTCCGGCCGTCCTCTGTTATTCTTCCGAAAAACTCTCCGGGGTAGTCATGGTGCGATAGAATTCGGCATATTTGTCTTTGTTTTCCGGATCCTGCCGCAGTGCTATGGCAACACGCGGATGTTCGTTGAGTATACCGGTAATCATGTAGGGTACCAGGTAGCCCCATTCGATTTTCTTTCGCAGATCGAGGAATACGTCTTCAAAAACCTGCAGAATCGGTTCAAGTTTGTATTTTGGATTTTTCAGGAAGCTGAGCAGAAGTTCCAGAGGACAGTTGCCTGCGCCGCGGCCGATACCTGAGACGGTTGCATCAAGATAGTTGACGCCTTTACGTATAGCTTCGATGGTATTGGCAAAACCGAGCTGCTGATTGTTGTGGGCATGGATTCCGACGTTTTTAGAGCTCAGGTTGTCCTGAAAGAGTTTTACCAGATGATGCACACTTTCTGAGTAGAGGAAGCCGAAGCTGTCAACGACATTTACTGCGGTAACATTGGTTTCGGCTTCAATTTGCTTCAACGCTTCGATAAGCTCAAATTCAGGGGCGGTTGATATTGCCATTATGTTGATAAAGGACATGTAGCCTTTGGAGTCGATATGATTGGCCAGGGCGATTGCTTTGTCAATGTCGTGTATGTAGGTGGCAACTCTGATGAAGTCCAAAGGGCTCTCTTCGCAGGGAGCAATGTCGTCCTCTTCAACACGGCCGATGTCGACCATTACGCCGAGTTTCATGTTTACCGGGGTGTCCTGAATTATTTTACGGACGTCTTCGTCGGTGGTGAATCTCCAGGGTCCATATATTTTGGGATCAAACATTTTTCTGGATGCGCGATAGCCGAGTTCCATGCAATCCACGCCGGATTGATTTACAGCCAGGAACACTTTTCGTACCATTTCGTGAGAGAATTGCCATTTGTTTATTAATCCGCCGTCACGTATGGTGCAGTCTGTTATTTTAATCTCTTTTCTGTACATGTTTATACCCACTATTATAGTTGATGTCCTTTCTAAAATCCTCTCATAAGCCTTTTTAGAATACGGTTTCATGAAATATACAACAGTATTGGGGTGTTTGCAAGGTGTGGAGGGGGAGCCCGGACCAGGTTGTCAGGTCTGGATAAGAGTATTTATTTTTGCATTTGTTCTACAAATGCGGGAAAATTTCTTCATCTTCCCGTTCCTGGTCTTAATCCTCCGTCCCTGAGCAAAGAAGGGGTCAGACCCCTTTTCCAACCTACCAACCTACCAACCTACCAACCTACCAACCTACCAACCTACCAGCCACCCGTCTCTCTTCTCCAGCCTCCCGCAG
>JABMQR010000152.1 GCA_013202335.1 Bacteroidota bacterium | reverse complement strand
TTCAGTTAGTTCCATTTTGGAACATACTGCCGAAGATGGTAAAGCTTATAAGACAAAATACTACAATATGGGACTGACCAATTTCAGAGGCACAAAACCCCGCAAGCAGGATGTGACCATAGCCAAAAATTATTTGAATGAAGAAGAATTATCAGCACTGAATAATTTGGTAGAGCAATATTTGGTATTTGCCGAAGGACAGGCAATGCGTCGCATTCCTATGACAATGCAGGACTGGATAATTAAGTTGGATGGGTTCTTGGGGTTAAATGATAGAGAAATTCTAACCCATGCAGGGAAAATCTCACATACATTAGCGAAGCAGATTGCTGAACAAACCTATGACCAGTTTAATCAAATGAGAATAAAACAGTCTGATATGCAAGACGGTGATTTTGAAAGGGCGATTAAGAAAATTCCTGCGATTAAAGATAAAAAGGGATGAGCAATGAGTAAGATAATTTTCGAAAATACATTTGAAACCACAGTTATCCGAACAGAAGTTTTTTGTTGAAGAGTTTCATGCATATCCTGATTTTGGGATGGTGGCTCAATAGGTGGCTCAATAGGTGGCTCAATAGAGGTAACCGTTCGTTAAAAAAGAAAACACGAAAGCAAAACCTGCACTTTCCGGATTTCTGGTGGAAATAGAAAACCTATGTTAATTTCCGGATTTCTGGTGGAAATAGAAAACCTATGTTAAGATTGAGGTATGAATGAGTACCCCAGCCATCAAGTTAACGACGTCGGTTCTTACGTACCGAACTCAATGCTCAAACATTCGAAGGAATAATCTATGAAAGTTTTTCTGATAATCGGCGGCATAATCGTTGCTGTCGCAGTTATTATTGCGTGTGTTTTTCTTGCCAGGTATTACAGGAAGAAACGAACCGAAGAACTGAAAGCGGCTGCCGCTTCTCAAAAATTATCTTTCTCGGAAAAAGCGGACGACTCATTTCTGCCGTCATTAAGCCAGTTCCACCTATTCTCAAAAGGACATTCCAAAAAAGTATCGAATATGATGAATGGATGTGTTAACGAGATTGATGTCAGCATTTTTGATTATCGATATATCACAGGTTCAGGGAAGAACTCTCACATGTGGCGCCAGACGGTAATACTATTTCAATCCAGCCAGCTGCAACTGCCATCCTTCGTATTACGACCCGAGAATGTATTTCATAAGATCGGCAGCACCTTTGGTTATCAGGATATTAATTTTGATTCATATCCGATTTTCTCGAAGCAATATCTATTGCGGGGTGCTGATGAGAAAGCCATACGGAAGATCTTCAAAAACAAGGTTCTTGGATATTATGATGAACACAAAAGTCTGAGTACAGAAGGTGATGGAGATAAACTCCTGTTTTACAGACATAGCAAGAGAGTATCCCCCCAGAATATTAAAATTTTTCAAAAAGAAGGGTTTGAAGTCTTAAAACTTTTCAAGGTATAGAAATGAAAGAATCAATTGTGTGGAAATAGTACCTGGTACTATTTCCAAGATACCGTAGTTTTTGGTCTGTTTGGATTATTAGCGTATCTGTTTTTTTGCCGGAAGCAGCGCATGAACAATTTTAATGCTCAATAAGACATTCCAACTCAAACAATTCATCCATAGAAACCTCAAGAGTCTTTGCTATCTTCATCGCAAGTATCAGTGAAGGGTTATATTTCTGCTGTTCCAGTGCAACTATTGTTTGCCGTGTACAACCAACGGTATCAGCTAGCTCTTTCTGAGTAATATCAACCTTGCCTCGTCGGATTGTCCTGATATGGTTATGTATAGTGCATTTTTTATACACCATTAGTTACCACCTTTATGATGTTGAAAGATTAAAAAACTGGAAGTGGTAATGTTTGCTGCCATTACCACATTATAAGCAATAAACCACAGCCAAACGACAGGAACAAAACCGTTTTTTTCATAGTATATATAAAGAGACATGGCAATCAGGAATAAATATACTAAAGTGACTATGAAACTATTGGACATAGCCTTGTTTAGAATCATTGCGTCTCTTTCATCTGTATTGATTATATTTTTTCTTTTTCTAAATACTATGCTTAAAATCAACTGCCCTATATATCCTATACCCAATAAAGAAGCCAGTGTGATTATTTTCACCCTGTTGTCACCCCAGGCAGCGACTGTATTACCACTGAAAAACACCATTAAAAATAGCAGGGTAACAGATAACCAAATAATCAGATTTAAAATAGCACGTTTCATCTGAATACTCATAACTTCACCTCCATGATTTATATAGTGTAATATATAATATACAATAGGTCAAGAATATATTACATTAGGTTTAAATCACCATACATTACATGCTGCAGTGACATTTAAATGATGTGAAAACAAATTCAGTGATTGTACTGAAAAATAAGTTCAAAAGACAATTTCAAAAATCCAATTGAACCAGAGGCAATAGTACTTGCCTTTGCAAAAGTATTTTCCTTTCCTTATTTTGTTCCTATGATAGAATGTTATAAAAAATATGGATAGTGAGGTTGAATGAACAAATGCGTATATTTTTAACAGGTGCTTGTTGTGTCGGAAAAACGACGATTGGTAAAAAAATGGGGAAGCTTCTGGGCATCAGGTTTTTTGACCTGGATCAAGAGATTGAGAGTTTTTTCGGAACCAGTATCGAGCGACTCCAGAATCAATTTTTTACGATTCAATCGTTCCGTAATGAAGCCGCAAAAGCGTTGGTGCATTTGTTGAACCGTCCGGAGAGTCGGAATAGCGTGATATCCTTAACACCAAGCGGCTTGCTGGGAGGATACTGGAAGGTAATGAAGAAAGCCAGTGGAATCACCGTAGTACTTACTGACAGGCCGGAAAACATTATGGAGAGAGTCAGGTTCTACGATATAGACTCACGTCTGATCGAGATAGAGATGACCGCTGAGGAAAAGAAGCTTCATCTGAAAGATCTTAAAAAGGATATCATCTATTTCAATACGGGTTACAAACGGGCAAACCTGCAGGTTGATATTTCCGGACTAAACCCTGATCAAGCAGCTTGTAAAGTCATAGAGATTGTCGAGGAATATAACAGGAAGATACAACAGGAAAAGTCCGAGCAAACGGTCAACAAAAGTTTATGATGTGAAGAATTATGAGAAAATCAATACAAGTATTTGACCATTTGAAATAATAGATACTGGCGTGACGGAACAATTCTGGAAAGAAGTCTTTCCCTATAGTACTCAATATAATGCCTTACGAAAAAGTTGTTTGTGATAAAATGTATGTTCTGAAAGAACTGTTTTTTGTTGCCTAAGAGAAGGGATAACAAGAAGAATAACATCGGAGATCCTCTGTATTATCTATCCAATCTAAAGTGACAACCAATCGAATGGGTATTATGCAGTGCCGCGTTAACGATGATTCCTGCACTGATAACGGCATTTCGCAGCTCAACTATCTCCTTGTTAAGAGAGGAGTGCTGGTAGAAATCAAATATCCTGTGTGAAAAGTAGCTTAAATCTGCACGTGCACGGGTCAGCCCTTTTGTAGTTCGTACGATTCCGGCGTAATTCCACATGGTCATCTTTATCTCCTGCCAATCCTGCTTCAAAAGCAGCGGATCAAATTCTATCCCGGATGCCGGACTGCTCCATTCAGGAATAGCTTTGAACCTGCTTTCTGATATCTGATTATTGCTCTTACTAATAAATTCAGTACAATTTTTACCCCATAACAAACCTTCCAGTAAAGAAGTTGAAGCAAGTCTGTTTGCGCCGTGCAGTCCGGTGCAGCTTACTTCACCAATTGCAAAGAGATTCCTGATTGATGTTTGACCGCTTGTATCTACCTTTACACCACCGCAGAAATAGTGGGCAGCCGGAACAACGGGTATAGGCTCCCGGGTAATATCTATCCCACCGCCTAAACAGGTTGTATATATTTTTGAGAACCGTTTCTCGATGGGTTCTGTCCCGGTATAATTGTTTGCAAGATCAAGAAGGATATATTCAGAACCGTCCTTTCCCATTTTGTCGTAAATACTCCTTGCCACCACATCGCGGGGTGCAAGATCCTGCAATTCTGAATAGTCCTGCATAAATTGACGCCCGTTAAGATCTGTCAGTCGTGCTCCTTCGCCTCGCAGGGATTCCGAAATGAGAAAGCGCTTGATATCACGATGGAAGAGCGAGGTCGGGTGAAACTGTACAAATTCAGCGTTGATAATATCAGCGCCGGCCCGGTAGGCCATGGCAATACCATCTCCGGTTGCAGACTTCGGGTTTGTTGTATGCTGGTAGAGGTTCCCAATACCGCCGGTTGCCAGGACTACTCTATGTGCGGGAATTCTCATGACCTTACCGGTTGTATTTGACAAAGCATACACCCCCATAACTTCCCTTGCAGTATACAGCTCCTGGGTGTCGAGAGAGTGGTGGTTATTGGTTATGAGGTCAACAGCTGTGGTGTCTGTCAGAATTTGCAGCCCTATTTTTTTTGCATACTCAATTAAAGAGCGTTGGATCTCTTCTCCGGTCAGGTCCTGATAATGTACAATTCTTCTCTGTGAATGAGCTGCTTCCTCTGTGTAGTCCAGCTGCCCTTCTGTGTTTCTGTCAAACTTGGTGCCGATATAGCTGATAAGAAAATCAATGACCAGTTTTGGGCCGTTTTCACTAAGCTCCCGCACAGCCTGAATGTTATTATATTTGCATCCAGCCTCAAGAATGTCGTTTGAAAGGCTGTTTGCTGAATCACCGTCACGCCAGGCGATAATACCGCCTTGTGCATGGTGTGTATTGGTATCGGAAACTTCCGACTCCTTAGTAATAAGCAAAACCTTTTTTCCGGCCTCTTTCAGCGTAATTCCACAAGTGAGGCCAGCAATCCCTGTACCAATAATAACTACGTCATATACGGTTTTCATAATCAATTTCCCTGAACTATAGAGATCATATTGTTGAGGGCCTGAGCCGCGTCCTTCCGGACAGATTCAGGGACAGTAATAAGATGCTCCGGATATTTTAGCAGCAGTGTGCCGTCAGCAATAGCCTCAAGCATGCACTGAAGGTTTTTAATATTTGTTTTTTCCATATTGCCGCAGCGGGATTCGAAGATTGGGAGAATGTATTTGTCAGGAAAATCCGCAGCAACCCGGGATACAAAATTATACTCAGTTCCGACTCCCCAGATGGTACCAGCAGGAGATTCCTGTATGGAGTTATAAATATACTGAGTGGATCCGGTACAATCTGCTGCCGCGGCAACTTTTTCCTTTACTTCCGGATGAACAATTATCTTTATTCCCGGGTGCTCGTGTCTAATGTGTTCAATATGCTCAACTGAAAAACGCTGGTGCACCCGGCAGTTTCCATCCCAGAGAAACAGCTTGATATCCTCTGGTTTCCCGGTGGTCTCTATAGTGCAGTCCTGCCGCACAATAGCTATGTTTTCATCAGGTATGGAGAGCTCCCTGGCGGTATTTATGCCCAGACAGTAGTCGGGCAGGAAAAATACCGGGGTATTATTCTGAAGATAATGGGTCATGATTTTACGGGCATTTGAGCTGGTACAGATGGATCCGCCGTATCGTCCGCTGAGCGCTTTTATATCGCCGTATGCATTCATATAGACAACGGGTATTGCAGTCTGCCCGCCGAATTCACGTATTACCTGCATTGCAGCTTCTGCCTGGCCAATCGAAATCATGTCAGCCATCGGGCATCCCGCATTTGTGGCCGGCAGGACAATCTTTTGGTGTTCTTTTGCCAGAATTGCAGCCCCCTCAGCCATGAATTTTACTCCGCAGAATACGATATACTCTGCATTCGTGGCGCTTACATCAACTGCCAGTTTATATGAGTCACCAACAATATCAGCGCAGGCAATTATCTCCTGCCTCTGATAATGGTGGGCAGGAATAATTAACCGGTTATCAAGCTGCTCTTTTAGTTCGCGGATTCGTTCGTTCATACTATGTTATTCCTCTATTGTTTATTCAGATAGTTATGCATCGTCAGCATTATGCTATTTCCGAAGCGAGAAGTCAAAAGCGGTAACAGTATGTGTCAGTCCGCCAACAGAAATAAAATCGACACCCGTATCGGCGATTGAGGGGATCCTTTCAAAGGTAACATTTCCAGAGGCTTCAGTTTCTGCCGCTTCACCAACAATAAGTACAGCTTCCTTCATCATCTGAAGAGACATATTGTCAAGCATAATCCTGTCTGCGGTCGAATCGAGTGCCAGCCTGACCTCTTCAAGAGTACGGGCTTCTACCTCAATTCGATATGTATCACCCCACATATCCCGTATACGCTGTACTGCCTGGGGGATACCGCCGGCGGCATCTATATGATTATCTTTAATCATGACCATATCATACAACCCCATCCGGTGGTTTTGGCCTCCACCGCAGGCAACGGCATATTTTTCCAGCTCACGCAGACCGGGGATGGTTTTTCGTGTATCAAGAATTATCGCTCCCTTTGCAATGAGGGTATATTTATGGGTCTTTGATGCTATTCCGCTCAAATGGGAGAGGAAATTTAGTGCTGTGCGCTCAGCAGTCAGGATAGAACGGACTTTCCCGGAGATGATTGCAACAAGGGAGCCGGGAGAAAGTTCATCGCCGTCATTTTTCAGGAATGTGACTGATACTTCTGAGTCAACTTCCTTGAATACCTCCAGAGCTGCCTTTATTCCACAGAGAATACCTGTATCTTTTGATACAATGTTGAATATGTCTTTTTCATTAGTAAAGATTGCTTTGCTGGTTACGTCACCTGCTTCAGCAAGATCTTCTTTGAGAGCATGTTTTACCAAATTGGTCATTAGTATTTCCTCCGATACTGTTTGGAGAAACAGTATAGGGTATTCGACAAACTTAGTGAATGTCGGTAAGTCAAAACATGGCAAAAAAAACAGTGATAATGCTGTAAGGATAATTTTTTTAGTGTAACAAAGCTTGTGGGAAATTATAGAATAAAAGTCATTCCAATAACAATTTAACAGAATTATTCTCATTACTGCTTTTCTGCACATTGTTACACCTATTAAGTTTTTATCCTCAAAGATGTTACTCTACTTTCCCTCCCACAAGGTTCGTATCAGTTCTTTATATTTTCGGTGGAATCGTCGGTGTCGCGGGTATGGGCTTAGGCTGGCTTGTGAGTACCTGCCTCATAATCTGTGTCTGTCACGGAAGGCGGTGGGACTTATCCCAATCTCTTTTTTAAAAACCCGGGATAGATAAAATTGATCCTCAAAACCGCATAAGGGAGCTATCTGTTTAACGGTAAGATTTGAGTTAAGCAGCAGCTCTCTTGCTCTGCGTATTCGCCAGGCCCTTATATAAGCCGTCGGGGTAATTCCATAAATCTTTGTAAACTGTGCTGAATAATGATTTACCGTCACCCCCTCTAAATCTGAAAGTAGTGAGATCGATAGAGGGATTTCTGCATGCTTATGAATATACTGTAAACTTTTTTTATACCCGTACCCTTTTTGTGTGAAGTGAGTGGTTAGTGGATGATCAAAAAACGCAGTAAGGAGTATGAGAAAAGAGGTTTTCCATTTAAGAGGTGAGGTTGCCGTTGGATTTAGAGTCCCCAGATCCCAATTATCCTGTATAGTATTGAATGAGAAATTATCAGGCGGCTGAAAATTATTAACAACATAGGGGATCATCTGTCCCCCATGCAGTTGTATTCTCAATTGTTCAAAACCACTTTTTCTTTTTTCCCAGGTAAGAAGTTCTTCTTGTATTCCCGGGTATAAGCGAAAATGAATTGCCCAGTGTCCGGAAGGATTTTTCCCAGGCTCAACATATCGATGTTGTATGTGGGGCGGGGTGAAAATGATGGTACCCGGCCTATACTCCCAACTCTTTTCGAGCATTTGATACCTGCCGGAACCATGGGTTATATACACCAATTCGAATTCGTCAATTGTCCGCCAGGTAATATTCAATCCGGAAGTTGATTCCTGATAATGGCAGAGGTGTATATCCGGAATAATTGAATCAGGCTGTATAGTAAGCTGTGTCTGCAATTGTTTTTCCCAATTATTGTTCTTTTATTGAAACCGTAGAATAATCCATTATAACCATGAGATTGTCAATTTGTATAGAGTTGAGATGGGTTTAAACTATCATATATTGTGTCATTAAATATCGCGGAGGTAATGTATGAATTCCAACAGTCCTGCAAAAACTATCACACCTATTAGAGATTCCTGGAAGGGGACAATGACTTCCCGCGAACGATTTACTGCCCAGATGCACTTTAAACCGGTTGATCGTTGCTTTAATATGGAATTTGGGTATTGGGAAGAGAATTTTACCGTTTGGGAGCCTTTTAAAAGTGCCGGAATAACAACTAACAAAGAGGCTGGTATTTTTCTTGGATTTGATACCATAAAAGAGATAACCGGAAACACCTGGGTACATCCTGGTTTTACGGAAAAACGTATTGGTGAAACCGGAGATAAGTACATTATACAAAATCGTGATGGGCTAATTGCTGAAGTACCAAAAGATGGTCATACAACCATGCCGCACTTCACAAAGTCAGCTATAACAACGCCAAAAGATTGGGAAGAGGTGAAGGCTGAACATTTCAAAAGATCAGATCCTGCAAGAATTATGGATATTGAATCGCTTAAAATTGAACATCCGGAAAATCGGGAATACCCCCTTGGCGTCTATTGCGGTTCGATGATAGGACGTATCAGGGATATGCTAACCGTAGAGGGTTTGGCATACGCAATGTACGATTATCCTGACATGGTCGAAGATATGGTGGAAACTTCCTGCTGTCTCACAGAGGATCTTCTGGATCAGGTTCT
Source organism: Bacteroidota bacterium (assembly GCA_013202335.1). The sequence continues at coordinate 5,179 of JABMQR010000152.1, read as the reverse complement.
TCCGCACTTTGGTTTTGATTATGCATCAGGATGGGAGGATATTTGTTTTAAAAACGGTCCTCTTGTCTCAGTGAGCTTTTTTGATGATATTGTGGTACCCCGTTATAAAAGGATACACAAAAAACTTGAGGCCCATGGTATTGATATCTGGTACACCGATTGTGATGGTGATGTAAGACCAATTATGGAGGGTTTTCTGGCCGGTGGAATAAATTCACTTTTCCCCTTTGAAGTTATGGGCTGTTCGCATCCCGGTGAACTCCTCGATAAGTATGATGGACGTCTGCGTATAATGGGTGGTTTTGATAAGACCCAAATGATTGCCGGTAAAGAGGCGATCAAAGCCTATATGGAATCTCTGGTCCCGTATGTTGAGCGTGGAGGATATATCCCTTTTTGTGATCATCGTTGTCCGCCGGATGTTAGCTGGGAAAACTACATCTACTATTTAGACCTTAAAGAGAAGATGTTTGGTTTGTAGGTACATCCGATCCGCCGGATAATAGCATAGAATGAGGTTTTCAGTTCCTCAATATCATTTTTCTCCCTAATAGTACAAAATCCTCAATACTTTGGGCAGAATCCTCCCTGTTTTGCTTGTAAAACCAAAGCTACAATTGATACTGCATAGTTGGCTAAAAGCGAATGATGCATGCGGATCGCGGGTTACCGTGAACTATCAACAGAGTAGTCAGGAGAATCGGATTTGAGCGAAAAAGTCCTTGAAATGAAAAAGATAGATAAACGCTTTACAGGAGTTCATGCCCTAAAAAGTGTGGATTTTGATCTTAATGCCGGGGAAATACATGCCCTTGTTGGAGAGAATGGAGCAGGAAAATCTACCTTAATGAAAGCACTGACCGGTATTTTCCCAAAAGATACAGGTGAGATCAGGTACCTCGGGAAACTATTTAATCCCCGTGGACCAAAAGAAGCCATGAAAATGGGGATCGGAATTATTCATCAGGAACTTAATATGATGGATCATCTTTCCGTTGCCCAGAACATCTTTATAGGAAGGGAATCCACGAAAGGCAGAGGGTTTTTTCTGGATGAGAAAGCGCAGAACAAGCGGACAGTGGAACTTTTTACCAGACTGAACATGCAGATAGATCCTCTGGAATTACTGGGAAACCTCACCGTAGGTAAACAGCAGATGGTAGAGATTGCCAAAGCTGTATCCCATAATCTGAAAGTCCTTATTCTGGATGAACCAACAGCAGCACTTACCGAGACAGAGATTCAGGAACTCTTTGCGATCATGCGGGACTTGGCCGAAAAAGGTGTTGCAATGATCTATATCTCCCACCGAATGGATGAGATTAACAGGATAACCGATCGGGTTACCGTACTTCGTGATGGTGAATGTGTCGGGACAGAGAATACCAAAGATATTACCAAGGAACAGATTATCAATATGATGGTCGGTCGGGTAATATATGAAAAACCCAAGGCAATAAGTAATGTTCCCGAAGGGGCAGAAGTCGTTTTGAGGGTAAATAACCTGAATGCCGGAAAGCTTGTTCAAAATGTAAGCTTTGAGCTGCGTAAGGGTGAGATTCTCGGATTTGCCGGCCTGATGGGTGCAGGCAGGACGGAAACTGCCAGAGCCCTGTTTGGTGCGGATCCAATTGAGAGCGGGACAATTGAGATCAAGGGACGACCGGTTCGCATCAAGTCACCAATGGAAGCAGTGTCACATGGGATTGGTTACCTTTCAGAAGACAGAAAGCGATATGGATTGGCAGTAAACTTAAGTGTATCAGCCAATGCGGTAATGGCATCTTACGATGATTATGAACGCGGTCTTTTCATACATGCAAAGCAGATTGAGCAGATTACGAAAAAGTTTGTTGATAAACTGAAAATAAAGACACCAAGTCTGGATCAGCTCCTGAAAAATCTTTCAGGTGGGAATCAGCAAAAAGTCGTTATAGCCAAATGGCTCATAAAAAACAGTGAAATCCTCATTTTTGATGAACCGACCAGAGGAATTGATGTCGGAGCAAAAAGTGAAATTTATACCTTAATGAATGAACTTGTTAAAGAGGGGAAATCAATAATCATGATCTCTTCCGAGCTCCAGGAAATTCTTCGGATGAGCGATCGGATCGTGGTTATGTGTGAAGGGGAAAAGACAGGAAGTCTGGCTATAGAGGAAGCAAGCCAGGAGAAAATTATGCACTATGCCACAATGCGAAATCAGGAGTAATAGTTGATGGAAAGATTAGGGAAAGATAAAACATTTTTTGATAATATGAAGGAAATTGGTCTGCAGAAATTTTTAGCCCCTGCTGCCCTCGTGATACTCTATGTATTTTTTGGTTTTTTTGGCAGGAACTTTTTTTCATACTCGACTTTAGTTAATATCCTCGACTCATCATACTATATTGGTTTTGTTGCAATCGGTGTTACCTTTGTAATCATAACCGGTGGAATAGACCTTTCTGTCGGAACAGTCATGATGTGTGCTGCAATTATCGGTGGAACAGCCTATAAGACCTGGGGCTGGCCTATGTGGCTCTCTCTAATGCTTATTATGGCTGTCGCAACCGCATTTGGTTTTTTCAACGGGATTATGGTATCCCGGCTGAAACTTCCTCCCTTCATTGCAACTTTGGGAACAATGATGATCTCCATGGGCGTAGGTTCAATAGTATCCAATGTCCGGAGTGCAACTTTTCCCACCAGAGCTGCCGATGATGGATGGTTCAAGAGTATTTTCAAATTTATTAGCGAGAGCAATAACTCAATTCCCACTGGTGCAATAGTGCTGCTGTGTGTTGCGGTGATTGCTTTTATCATTCTGACAAAGACAAAGATGGGCCGTTATATCTTTGCAATCGGCAGTAACAAAGAAGCCGCACGCCTTTCTGGTGTGAATGTCAAGAAATGGGAAATGATGGCCTATGTAATAAGTGGTATCACTGCCGGTTTCGGTGGTATAGCTTTTGCAGCAGTATATACGACCGTAATGCCGGCACAGGGGCAGGGTTTTGAGCTCTATGCTATTGCAGGAGCGGTTATTGGAGGGACTTCACTTTCCGGTGGAATCGGATCGGTTTTCGGCACTCTTATCGGTGTATATATCATGAGTGTTTTGAGGGTAGGTCTGCCGTCAATGGATTTGCAGGCACATTACCAGACATTCTTTACAGGAGTCGTCGTAATCGGTGCCGTACTATTGGATATTTATCGAAACAAAAAAGCATCTGAGGTTAAGTTACTGACACCCGCTGATGCATATAAAGTAGAGATGCTTGATAAAACAGCGCTTCTTAAAGCAAAAATACGATCAGCAGTAAGCGGGAGCGAAGAAGAGGTATCCGCTAAAAATGAGATGGCTGCACTCCAGCACGAGACGAAAAAAACATTTAAAAAGATGAAATCTGAGGAAAAGGCCGAAAAAGCCAGAATCCTTGCTGAAGAGAAAACTTCTGAACGTGAATTCCAGCATGCTGTGCACAAAGGTTCTTCAAGTGAAGGTGCAGAGTTTTAATAGATTAATTGGGTAGGGTTTGTATTGTACGGGCAAAACCACACTCTAAATATATATTGTTTTATATCCTGTGGAATAATTCACGGGTAAAATTTATTGGGAGGATCATATGAAAGTTTCTAAAAAAATTGGTATCGTTTTAATTACAATGGTACTGATGGTGTCAGTTTCTATGTCTCTTTTCGCAGCAGCAGAAGCTGAAGGCGGAACACCTTACATTGCAGTAATATCAAAAGGTGAACAGCACGACTTCTGGCAGCAGGTTAAACTGGGTGCTAATGCAGCAGCAGCTGAATATGGTGTAGACATCACATTTGAAGGCCCTGCATCAGAAAGTGATGTACAGGATCAGGTTGAGATGCTCAACAATGCTATGGCTAAAAATCCTGTAGCTATCGCTCTTGCAGCGCTTAATACAGAATCTGTAATTGATCAGCTTCAGCAGACATTGGCCAAAGGTATTCCTGTAATCGGTTTTGACTCTGGTGTTCCGAATGCTCCAGCTGGATCTATCTATGCAAATGCTTCTACAGATAACTACAATGCAGCCGGTATGGCAGCAATCAAAATGTTTGAAGTGATTAAAGCTGAAGTTGAAAAAGCTACAGCAGCTAACCCTGTTAAGATCGTTGTTATGAACCAGGATGCGGCAGGTGAATCACTCCTTAGCCGTGGTAAAGGTTTCAGAGACACAATCGTTGATCTTATTGTTAAAGAAACAGCTCTTACCGCTGCAGACATCAAAGTTATGGGTAACACTGCATATATCGCCAGCGACAGCCCAACCGGCGGAAAGAAAGTCATGATTGAAATGGTTGTTCCTGCATCAGCAGCAGCAACAGACGGTGCCGCAGCAGCAACAGCAGTATTGAACAAAGTCGAAGATGATAACGTTCTTGGTGTATTCTGTTCAAACGAAGCAACAGTAAAAGGTATTCTTGCAGCAACAAATGATGGAGCTGATTTAGCTTCTAAATTTGCTGGTCTTGTAGTACTTGGATTTGATGCAGGCGCTGGCCAGAAAAATGCTGTACGAAATGGGTACTTCCTTGGTTCAATCACTCAGGATCCTTACTCAATCGGTTACAAAGCAGTTGAACTTGCTTATAAAGCCTACATGGGCGAAACAGTAGCAGATGTTGATACTGGTGCTAAGTTTTACGACAAAGACAATATGGATGACGCTGATATCACAGGTCTTCTGTACGATTGATGCTAATTCTTGCTGAAATAAACACTTGATTGTAAGTTTCAGTAGTTCTTTTGAAGCCTGTCGGATGTATTTTCGGCAGGCTTTTTTGGTTGATACAAGGCTTTGGCTGGTATAGTATGGTTTTTACAGCCAAACAGGAGGCGCGATATGTCAGAGTCAGATGAGAGAATTATTCGGTTAGAGACAAAAGTTGCCTTTCAGGATGATCTTATTCAACAACTTAATGAGGTTGTGATAGAGCAACAGCAGCGGATTCGGGATCTGGAGAGTAAAACGGGCCTTCTCTCAAAGAAGCTTGAAGATTTACTTGAACTTGCAGCGGAAGAGCGAACGATTGGGGAAAGACCCCCGCATTACTAATATAGGTTTCCAGGAAGCGGGGGCTTAGGATCAGACCCCCGCATTACTAATATAGGTTTCCAGGAAGCGGGGGCTTAGGATCAGACCCCCGCATTACTAATATAGGT
>JABMQR010000151.1 GCA_013202335.1 Bacteroidota bacterium | reverse complement strand
TCGGTACCCGGCACCCAAGATTGACCGGCTCCAAACCCACTATTTTTATTCCTTTACCCATAAAAAACTTGCTTCTTCATTCCCCTAGAAAATGTGGCCGTTTGTGGAAAACGTTCCTGGTACGGAATTCTTAAAGCGACCTAAGTTCGGCCGCACTACCTGGTACGGCACTCGGAAAATAAACTTGCATTTTCTTGCATCCCGTACCAGGCAACTCCCAACTGCCATCCCAAAATTTCAAAACTGCTATTTCGTTTACAAAAAACAACTTGCAAACTCCCCAAACCCCAAAACTTGTATAAACTTGTAAATCGTGCCTGGCACCGGGCTCCCGGTTTTAGGTGAAAAGTGGCAGGTTTACGCCGGAATACCCGGCAGGTTTAGCCCGGAATGGGTGGCAGGTTTGCGCCGGAACAGGTGGCAGGATTCCTCCGGAATTCTCAACAAATTCGGAAAGTATATGAAGAAAAAGAAAAACTGATTTTAGAAAGCATTAAAAAGGAACCGAACCCCGATATGGTGACACACCGTAAGTTATAGAACCCAATCAGGGTGACACTCTTTATTTGTGAGTAGTCCGATTCAGATCATCGGGTACATTTTCCATTCTACTCAGCCAATCACCAGGATGTCAAGTTTATACGTTCTTCGAGATAACTGGTAGTGTTCCTAAAGGATTAGCTCGTAGATAATCGACAGGACTCAACCATTCGAGCCGTTCCTGAAGCCTGTTGTGGTTGTAGTAGTCTATGAATTTTTCCACGAGATCAATGATCTGACGAACCGGAATTTTCCCCTGCTTCACATTCAGCTTCCCGAACTTAGCATATAGTGCTTCGCTTTTCATCACAGCAAAAAATGATTCCATGCTGGCGTTATCCTCACATTTGCCCGGTCTCGACATGCTCTGGAGAGCATGCATATCCTTTAGGCTTTTTCTGTATTCCTTGGCAGTATAGGTCGAGCCGCAATCAGTGTGTACAATGGCTCCCCACAGGTTGACGATATCAGCGAGATTGGAGATGGTTGTGCAGCAGAGATCAGCATCACAATTCCAACTGATCTGCCTTGCCACGATCTCACTGTTGAACAGATCCTTTATTGCGTTCAGATACACGAATCCTCCAATACAGGGTAGATAGGTGATATCTTCGACGAATCTTCGTCTAGGGGTAAAACAGAAAAACTCCCGGTGGCAGTATGTTTGGCGGCTTATTCTCCTTCTCTTCCTTTCTTTTTCGATAGTAGCCCTTTGAGTGGAGTCTTCTGCGTACCTTGGATAGGCAGTTCTCCTCCTTCATGAGAGCCAATACTTTCTTGTGGTTAACAACAATATTCTCGTTCCTTAGCTTTGCTGTCATGTGACGGTATCCCACAACATAGTCAAAAGCATTCTGAATCACTACAATGCGAGCCCTAGCTTCTGAGTAGGGGTCTTCTCGCCGGGAATACTCAAGATACTGATAGTAGCATTTACGTGAGACACCAGCCATTTTGCACAACATACTCACGGTAGTTCCTTCTTTTTTTTGAAGCTTGTTCAATTGCTGAGAAGGCTTTTTTTTTGATACACTACGGATGTCTATGTCGTTTACCTCAAGTAACGCCTCGAGGTATGCCACTCGATTCTTCAGATACTTATTTTCGTCCACATAGGTTGTTGACAAAGGAAACGAAGGGGATTCTTTTTCTAATGTTAATGTATGGGCTTCTTTTTTGAAAACATCATCACCAAATTCGGCTAATGCCAAGACATTTTCTTTGCACTGTCGGAATAGCTTGTCCTTGTCATGGACCCAGTTGAGAACTGAGACATGACTAACTCCATATCTCTTTGCAATTGCATACAATCCATCGCCTTCGGGATCAAAATATTCGTTGATTGCCCGAATCTTCAAGTTAATGGCTATCGATTTTGCCATATACCCCCCCCTTATACCTAGGTATATTGTGTCACCCTGATTGGGTTCTATAACTTACGGTGTGTCACCATATCGGGGTTCAGTTCCTGATGTCCGACGGAGAAAATCTTAAACAAATCGATCCCATACTAGACGAAATCATCGCAGTCTTCTTAAGTCGCTATGGGGGAGTTGAATAGTTTTGAGGCAAAGATATAAAGTATATTGTATGCTATGAAAACAAATACGGTTGGATTTATTAAAAACAAAGAATGGGAGCAAAGTTTTTCTGTCGTTGATCACTTCTTTCTTCAATTCCTCATTCTTATTGTTCTTCTTTATGTTTATTTTAATTCATCCCATTCCGGATTTTTTCTTTCTGGTACTGACAACATAATATTATCAAATTTCTTTAATAATTCTTTTTTATTGCTTTTAAGTTCATTCCTAAAAAATTGATTAGATTCTAATTCGGCTAATTCTTTTGTGAATGAATAAAGAGCAAATTGATTGATTGAAACACCTTGAAGAAGTGAAAATCTTTCAATTCTCTCTTTTAGTTCTTCAGGTACACGAATTGTCATTACATTTTTACTTTTTTTCATATTCATTTCTCCATTTGTATAAGAAATCACCAGGAGTAATGACTTCAAACGAATCAAGTGATAGTTCATTTCCTATGGTAAAATCTTTAATATTCTTAGTAATCAGATATTTGCTTCCGCTATTAAAGGCCAATTCAGCAAAAATGTTATCTTTTTCATCTCTCAAATTTGGTCTCCATAAATAATTCATTGCACAGGGTTCGGCAACAAGTGCAATAAATTCTAATACTGTATCAACCTCTTTTTCTGTTTTTTGAATAAAATCTAATGTTCGTTTTCTTTTCATAACATCTTGATATTCTTTATATACAGGTATTGATATTGCGAGAGTAATATCTCCATTTCTAATCATTTTTAAAATTTGGTGTGAAGCCCCGGAACTACTATATAAAGCCTGGAAAATAATATTGGTATCAACTGTTACTCTCATAGTAATTATGATAGCATATATGACTTCACAAATCAACGGCAGTTGTATTCTCAAAGTAAATCATTGATAATGAGAATTTATATTCTTCTACCTCTTGGGAGTCCTTTACGTATGAAAAACAGTTTCTCCCGATATTCAACATTTTCTTTGGAGAGTCTCAGGTCTAGAATGATCATAACACCGCAATTCCGCGTACGATGAATTTGTCTTGTTATCTCCTTTATGCTTCGCACTTCAATTGGCTATCCATCCATTCTCGCACACTAATACCTGTCGTATTAACTGTCTCCATCAGGTCTTTGTGGCGGTGTCCCCAATTATAGAGACTCGCAGGGCGCTCAAGAACCAGTGTGTACCACAAGCAAGCGGCAAGCCATTCCTTATGGGGGTCTTGTTGCTCAGATATGCATAAACTCTGAGAATC
>JABMQR010000150.1 GCA_013202335.1 Bacteroidota bacterium | reverse complement strand
GATATAACCTTGTTCATAAGCAGCAATAGAGGCAATCGGGGCAAAAATAGTAGGGTGCGATAACGACATGCTTTCGATGAAAGATTGGTATTCAGCACGAATTTCAGGATCGGGAATAATTGAAAATGCCGCTTTTTCTCCGGCAATATTAAACGTTTTTGAGGGAGCCATGAAGGTAACCGATGCAGTTTTTCCTGTGAGGGATGAGAATGGGGTATGTATAATTCCAGGATAGGTGAGGTCCGCATGAATCTCATCAGAGATGACAGCTACGTTATATTTTTCACAAAGAGTTGCAATTTTTGTTAATTCAGAACAATTCCAAACCCGCCCTGCAGGATTATGAGGGCTGCAGAGAAGGAGTATTGTATTGACTGGATCTGCAAGAGACTTCTCGAGATTCTTGAAATCAATGTGGAAAGTACTCTCCTGCTGGAGTAAGGGGTTTCTCACAACAGTACGGCCGCTTTTTTCAATTATAGTGAAGAAGGGGTTGTAGGCAGGTGTTTGTACTATTATTCCTTCTCCAGCTTTAGATAAAATGCGTAATGCTGAAGCTACGCCTGTAAGAAGGCCCGGGGTAAATGTTACGTTCTCTTTTGGAACCTTCCAGTTGTATCTTTGCATCAGCCAGGAACAGAAGACAGTAATCAATTTTTTGGGGATCATAGGGTATCCAAGAACTGGATGTGAAACCCGGGTTTTTAGTGCTTCAGTTACAGCAGGGGGTGGGCTGAATTCCATATCAGCTACCCAAAAGGGTTCAGCCTCCCGATTGCCTCCAAGGGCTGTTATTACAGACGCATCCCATTTGACTGAATCAGAGTGTTTTCTGTCATTGTTTTCATCAAAATTAAATATGCTCATTACTGATGAAAGTATAGCTTATGCTGCAATTGTTGTCAGGTGTTTAGGTAGTAAGAAGAGCCTCATCTGTTGCATATTCTGTCTGCCTGATTGCATGAAATTTCTTTACAAGTTTTTCTACGGTAAGATCTTTCTTCTCATCCCCGCTGACATCCAGAATAATTTCCCCTCTGTCCATCATAAGCAGCCTGTTTCCATACTCAATGGCATGTTTCATGTTGTGGGTTATCATCATTGATGTGAGTTTGAAATCATCGATAAACCGCTGTGTAAGCCCAAGGACTATTTCAGCGTTGCGCGGATCCAGAGCTGCCGTATGTTCATCAAGCAGCAGCAGTGCAGGACGGGATAAAACGGTCATAAGAAGAGTAAGAGCCTGGCGCTGTCCACCAGACAGAAGTCCAACATTATCTTTTAGACGATTTTCCAGACCCATATCCAGAGCAACAAGCTCCTTTTTAAAGATCTCTCTTTGTTTGGCATTCAGGCTGATTTTTAATCCTTTGAATCCCTTTTTAAAACAGATATTCATATTATCTTCCAGAGATAATTTACCGGATGTGCCAAGGGTTGGATTCTGAAAAATCCTTCCTATATATGCAGCCCGTTTATATTCCGGTGAACGTGTTACATCCTTACCAAGAATCTGAATAGTACCTGTGCTGGGTATAATCGAACCGGATATCAGATTGAGGAGAGTGGTTTTTCCCGCTCCGTTACTCCCTACGATGGTTATAAAATCACCATCCTGTACGGAGAGAGAGATGTCCTGGATTGCAGTGTTTTCATTAACAGTACTGGAGTTAAAGGTTTTAGTCATATTCTTAATGTTTATCATTTTATACCCCATTTTTTACTGCCGATATTATCCCGTGTTTTTGCAATCACTAATGAGACAATTACCAGTACGCCAGTCAACAGCTTTAGATCGCTTGGTGTAAGATTGATATAGTACCCGTAGTATCTTCCGAAAAACATTAGCGCCTTGTAAAGAATTGCTCCAACTATCACCTGAATGGTAAGCATCCCGATTTTGTTTGATCTGAACAGAAACTCTCCCAGCATTACCGCTGCAAGACCCTGTACTACCATTCCTACACCAAGGTTTACATCAGCAAATCCCTGATACTGGGCAAGCATAGCACCTGAAAGTGCAACAAGTCCATTTGAGAGCCCAACCCCCAGTATTTTCATCGTTTTGGGATTTACTCCCTGAGAAATAACCATCTGTTCGTTATCCCCCATTGCTCCGAGTGTTACACCCAGGTCTGTGTGGAAGAAAACATCCAGTAATACTTTTATGGTACCGGTAAACAGGATCATGAAAATGAGGAGAGTCCATTCCCGGGGGAGTGACCCTCCAATTTTAATAACATTTGAGATTATTGTATCAACGCGGAGAAGGGCTACATTTGCCCTTCCCCCAAGAATTCTGATATTGATTGAATAAAGCATAGTCATCGTAAGAATTCCCGCTAAAAGATTTGGTACTTTTAGACGGTTGTGAATAATAGCTGTAACAGCACCGGCAGCAGCACCGCTGGCAAAGGCAAGGAGTAATCCGGGAAAAATTCCCAGTCCATTTGTTATACACATAGTAGCTACGGCTGCACCTGTGGCAAATGATCCGTCTACAGTCAGATCGGGAAAGTTGAGAACTCTGAAAGTAATAAATACTCCCATTGCCATTACTGCAAATATAAGTCCATCGACGAGAATTCCCTCAATCATATATGTTCAATCCTTACGCAAAACTCGTACAAAAGTATAGATAGATTTATTTTTCAGTTTTAATGCCGTTCTCAACTACTACAGATGCTGCATTAATTACTTCAGCAGGTACGGTTATGTTGATTTTCTTTGCGGTATCCAGATTAACCAAGAGCTCAAAATCAGATGGATCTGTCATGAATATGGTGCCGATATCAGCAGGGTTAGCCCCTTCAAGAATATCTTTTACCAGATAACCGGTTCTCCGGCCCATTTTGTAGTAGTCAAATCCCCAGGCAATCAGGATATCAAGACCTTCTGCAGAGGTGGGATCCGCTGAGAGAATAGGTATTCCTGCATTAGTTGCAGCATCAGCTACAGAAGGAAGTGCGGAAACGACCGTATTATCAGTTGAGATATAGATTCCATCTACTTTACCGGCTATTGCCTGTACTGCAGATTTCACCTCTGAAGAGTTTGTTACTGCAGTAGCAATAAATCCAACACCATATTTTTTACAAGCTTCTTCTGCGAGATTTTTCAGAAGTACGGCATTTGCTTCACCACTGGTATAAACATGACCGATTGTTTTCGCTCCTGTTACATCAATAAGGAGTTTGATTTGTGCATCTACCGGTGTTTTATCTGATACTCCGGTTATATTCCCTTCCCCTTTTTCGTATGAAGTAACTAAGCCGGCATCTACTGGGTCGGTAACTGCCGCATAAATTACAGGAAATTCTGTAATAGTATTTGCGAGAGCCTGTGCAGTAGGAGTAGCAATACCAATTGCGATATCAACTTTATCAGCTCTGAATTTTTGTGCTATGGAAGCGGCTTGTGTAAGATCTCCATTTGCATTCTGGTAATCATACACAACATCAAGACCCTCTTCAGCAAGAACATCTACAATACCCTGCTCAACAGCATCCAGTGCCGGATGAGTAACAATTTTAGAGAAACCAATTTTGTAGGCAGTACTCTCTTCCTGTGCGGCGCCAAAAATCACACTGGAAACCATAGTTAAAATAAGTAGCATAGTGATAGCTTTTTTCTTGTTCATCTGAACCTCCCTGTTTTGTTGTAATCAAGAGGATACTATACAGCAGAACAAGAAGGTTGTCCAGTTATACAACTAAATTCATATATAGTAGGAAGAGATTGGTACTATGTACCGGATTAGTACTTTTTAGCTAGAAGTCTGTCTACAACACTGTGTAAATCTATTGGACTGATCGGTTTAGCCAGATAGGCATTCAGTCCTTTCTTCAGAAGAGCAGATGAGTGTTCGATTTCTGAAAAACCTGAGATGATAAGGATTGGAACATTTTTTCGAATCTCACGTATCTTGTAGAAGATATCTTCTCCACTCATGATCGGCATTATCATATCCAGAATTACCAGATTATATGCATCGGGATCGTTCTGAAAAATGTTAAGAACTTCAAGACCGTCAGAACAGGTGGTAACCGCATGCCCGGCTTTAGTCAGGATATTTTTAAGGAGAAATCTAATTACCTGTTCATCGTCACAGACAAGTATATTGTAGTTTGAAACCGGTAATTTTTCCTTTGAGAGAGGTGTACTCATCTGTGCAACCTTCATCCGTGGGAGATGAGATTGAGGGACATGCTCCAAGTAGGGTAGGTACAGAGTGAATGTTGTTCCTTTGTGCAGCTCCGTAGATATCACTATGGCCCCATTATGTCTGGTCATGGTCCCCAGTACAGCAGCTAACCCCATCCCGGTTCCGGATCCGCTGGGTTTGGTGGTAAAAAATGGGTCAAATACTTTTGGCAGGATGTGGCGCGGTATTCCTGATCCTGTATCACTGACCGTAATTACACAATATTTTCCTTCGGGAAGGATCCCATTAATCCAGTGAATTTCATTCTCCGCGATTTCCTGAACAAAAGCGCTGTAAATAAGCATTCCTCCCATCGGCATCGCATCTCTGGCATTTAATCCCAAATTTAATAAGGCATTTTGCAGGAGTGAGATGTCTCCTAATGCTGTTACCGGAAAATTGGGGAGTGATTTTTTAAGTACAATTTTCCGATCAATTGAGCGGGAGAGCAGGGCGATAACATTATCAATCTCAGAGCCGATATCCACAAATGACTCACTGAACGTACCCTTTCTGGAGAATGCAAGAAGCTGTTTCGTTAATTCCTGAGAACTTTCAGCAGAACGCTTAATATGCATTACATATTCCAAATCTTCACCTTTCAGGTTTTCAGAAAGAAGATTTGCGTATCCCTGTATCGCCATAATCTGGTTGTTGAAGTCATGTGCTATACCACCTGCTAATTGTCCTATGGCCTGCATTTTTTCTACCTGGCGAAGTTTATCCTCTGTCTCTTTCTGGTGTGAAAGATCAATTACTCGGATCATTAGTTCTGAACTGCCGCGCCACTCAATTCGTGAGAGAGATATTTCCAGCCAGGCGGAAAAACCATCACTTCTGTGATACTCTTTTCCAGCTGCAATATAGGGAATTCCTGAATCCCGAACCGATTTTACCGCTTTAAGCAGCTCTTTAAAATTACCCTTTTTGGTCTTTGGGAGCAGCCTGAAGATGTTTGCTTCATTAATGAGATTTTGCTTTTGATTGATGAGACGAGAGAACGGTTCATTTAATGTAAGTATAGTACCATTAAATTTTGTTATACAGATTGCAATTCTGAGGCTCTTTAGCAGTTGATGTACAGTTGCCTCATTTTGATTATATTTTTTACGGTTAAGATTTAGATTTCTCAGGGTAATTATCAGCAGAAATAAAATGATAAAAAAGATAAGAAGGGAAGTGGCCAGAGCAGTAATCCACCACTCAAGCTTAATCTCAAAAGAGCTGGATTCCCGGCTTTCAGCCTCAGTAAATTTCTGTTCAGGTAATGCGTTTACCGGAATTATTAGGGTTTCCGGAGAAAGTGCATTTACTTCAGGATGGGGTATAGAGTTATTGCCATTAAATGTGTCTGCAGTAGCGGCTTTAGTGGTTGAAAGCACGCATATTAAGAGTATGAAAGATATGAGAAAAGCAGCAGCACTTTTATGCCGTGGTATTCTGAAAAACATATACTCTATACTAGTATAGTAGATTATTTAGTACAAGCTCTATATCAGCATGTGTGAAAATGGGTTTCTCATAAAAGACAAAAAAAGCTGCCCCGATAAGGGACAGCTTTCCAGTTCAGATACTATTGTATAAGATCAATTAATAATTGTATTTATTCTGTCTGGGTTTTCTCTCGAGAGCTTCGTTTACACGAATGTTTCTTCCGCCACTTTCTTTACCGTCAAGTTCAGAAATTGCAGCGTCAGCGGCTGAACCATCTTCCATTTCTACAAAACCAAAGCCTTTAGACCGGTTTGTATCTCGGTCAACAATAATGTTAACACTCAGGACAGTTCCGTATTGCTCGAAAAGATTCTGAAGATCATCTTCAGAGGTTGTGTAACTGATGTTACCTACATAGATTTTTTTTGCCATAATACAGCATTCCTTTTCCGGAAACAAATTAATGCTTCCTTTAGTTTAAGATTTGCTTCATCAGGATGGCATGCTTGATTAAATTAAATTTAATTGATCTGATGGGAAATTCTAAAAAACAAGAAGAAACCGCGAACCAGAAAGTAAAAATAAAAATTATCAGCTGCAGCCTAAGCTAAAGCAAATAGATGTTAGCATGTAAGTATTTATTAGTCAATGAGACAATTTCAAAAAACCGGATATTATTGCAAATTTGCTCAAGGGCTATATCATAGTTTAATTGCACTTTTTATTCAGATTTATAATCTACTATTGCTTTATGGCAGTAACTGTGGGAATATTTATTATATGACAATTGTAGAAAAGATTTTTTGTATTAACCAGAAAAATGCCTCAGGTTGTATCAATGAGTGAAAAACAGATAGTGGCAATAGGCACCTATGGATCGGAACAAACACATAATCTGCGTTTGATTGAAATAAGCGGGCATGGAGCCGGTATAAGGCAGACTGCCGCTGTTTCAGCAGGAATTAATCCTTCCTATGTCTGTCCCTCTGCTGATGGGAGATGGCTTTATGTTGTTAATGAGAAAAACAGGAACTTGCACGGCTCTTATGGAGTGATAAAAACATATTCAATTGATAATGAATCATACAGTTTGTCATTTGTTTCTGAGATTGAGACACGTGGAGATGACCCCTGTTATATGGCAGAGACTCTAGACAGAAAATTTCTCATTGCAGTAAATTATGGGAGTGGGTCAATCATAGTCATTGCAAAAGATGAGAATGGAGTGTTAAAGGATATCGTTCATAAAACCCTTTTAATGGGATTTGGACCAAACAGGAAGCGCCAGCAAGGTGCACATCCCCACTGGGTTACTTTTTCTCCGGATGGGGATTATGTCTATATTACGGATCTGGGTTCAGACAGGATATGGATATTTACTCTTACATCTGATGGAAAATTACGGGCAGCAGATACTCCTGCGGTATTAATGCCTCCCGGGTCCGGACCCAGAGCTCTGATTTTCGATGCTGAAAAAGGTATTGCCTTCAGTCTGAATGAACTGTCATCGACAATAACCCCGTTTCGGTATGAAAAAGAGACAGGTATGCTTCACAGCCATCGGGCTGTCTCGACACTGCCGGAGGGATTTAGAGGACATAATACTGCATCCGAAATCCATCTTCATGACCACACAATTATTGCATCAAACCGGGGTCACAACTCACTGGTTTTTATTCAATACGAGGATACAGGATTTAAAAATGATCCTGTATGGGTTGAATCCGGAGGTAAAATACCAAGAAGTTTCTCAGTATGCAGTGATTCTGACGGCAAAAGTGCGTATATTGTTGCTGCAAATAGAAATTCTGATTCTGTAGTGATATTTGATATGGTTCCAATGGGAACCTGGCCGGTCAGGGAGCTAAAAATTACCGCTCCTTCATGTGTGAGACTTGTCAGTACAATCTATATAGCCGGGGATGAAGACCAGCTTTCAGATGAACCTACCTAGAATTCTGTCCGTTCTTCTCTTGTCATCGCATTAAAATCGAGAAATAACTCCCTGCCATCATGAGAAATGGATATTGATGTCGGTTTTCTGTCAGTAGTGGAATAAGGCGATTCATATCGTTGATATTCAGTTTGTACCAAATTTCCATTCAGCTTAAACTCTTTTCCGTAGGTAAGTTCAAAGATATTTCCGTCCGAAGAGTAGGAGAGTGTGTCATCCTTTAAAGAGATAGAGTTTGTCTGCAGGCGTTTGATGAATTCAGGAAATGAATGATCTTGATCTGCTGAACTTAGTTCAGTGATCCAATAGGTAGTTTGACCGGTTTGGATGAGATCATACCGGCTTCCAACCTCTTCAGAAGAGTAGGTAAGAGAGTTGTTTCCAATTACCGCTAAATATACGGATCCTTTCCTGGCAAAGAGTGTGTTTTCATCAAGAATAAATTCATCAAATTTGTTTTCCGGAATGAAGGCATGAGTAGTATGCAGTAATTCCTGTTCCATGAGCCCTTTCTTTTTGGGCAGCAGGTATAGTGTCATGTTAATATTACGTTCCTGTACAGAGTGAGGAAGTCTGCCGGAGCCAGTCCAATACCCAGGGGAGCTTCCATGAGGTGGTGTGCCTTCAGTGGTAACAGCTGGATGGGTAGTGAAAATCCGGGTGTCACCATCACCGTCACCCAGATAAGCCTGCCAGATAAGCTGCCTGTCTCCATAAGTGCCCGGATGGTAATTCTGAACAGTTGCAAGGCTGTAATCCTCTGTTCTGTATGTATAAATATTACCCCTCTGCATAGCAATACCATTTGTCTGGGGTTTCCCAATCCTACTGAGGAGATTTAGCATTCCCGGTAATTTCAACAACATGAAGTTCACACTCTTTAGACTGGAAAAGATATCGTTGCTGAAGAGGGCTTGTTTATCTATATACTTAACGGTGTTTGCAAATACATTTGGGTTTGTATATGCCTGCATACCCCACTGCATCATAATCTGATCAATGTTCTGCCCAATAAGATTTTCCTGTTTTAGTTCCTGTATAGAGAGCCCCTGAGAGGTTTTTGTTATTGCCTCCCCTGTATCTGCCGCAATAGATTTTAACACCTGGGGGATTTTGTATAAATTGGTGTACATAAAATTCAGGTACATGCCGGGAAAAAAATCAGTGCCGTTTTGGAATCCCGGGCTTAAATCGGATGCACGATAAGTATTTTCAGAGAAACTCTCCAGTATCTGTTGTAAAGGTGAGGGAGGTGATTTAACAGGATCATTTATTCTGCTGCTTCCTGGGGCTGCGAACACCCCGTCAACGGTGTTTGCAGCAATATCAAAAATAATTAAATCCATAATCATGGAACTTTTAAGTACTATTTCCTCGTCTTGTGCAAAATCCACCAAATTACACAATACAGTAAGGTCTTCAGCTAATGCTGAGGGTGAAAGCCATTCAGAAAAACCATAATCCCAGCGCTGCTGCAGCCATGTAAGGATTCTGTTGCGGGCACGATTCATATGCTCAACACCTGATAACTGGGCATTGGTGAATATTGAGTCAGGAAACAGTTGGCCGGCAAGATACTCAGCTGCTGCGAAGAGTATTTGATGACTTTCACTCCAGAATACCATGTTGTCTGATCCTGCATCGTTCATCCAGTATTTATAACCCAGCAGTGTTTTTTTTATGAGTTTATAGTCATTTTCAGATAATGCATCTGAATAGTCGTGCATAACTCTGAGCAGGGATGGAAGGCGGTAATCAGAGTCAGCGTGTCTGCTGTTAAGGTTTGTGCAGATTTGCTCAATAGCTTCTGATGAGTATTCCAGATTATTTTCCATCTGATACAGCAGTAAATTTTCATCAAGTGAAGTGATAATTTGCATTTGGGCATGTGAGGTGTTGTATGATCTGTTTTTCAGGATATCCATTATAACAGATGCTACTAGTCCGGCAGCCAATAGAAAGGCAAGAAAGATAATTATTCGTCGCACACCCATTTTGGTTCGTTCTTTTTTTGTACTGGTACTGTTTTGTTGATTTCTATTTAGCCGAATCATCCAGAACTCCTTTCTCACAACGGAAGCTGATATCAGTAATTGTAGATGTTCTCATAATGCAAGTCAATTGATTGATTCTGTCTACCTGTTTCAGGGTTGATAAAATATTGGTATTGATATAACAATAGCACGAAGTTTACTTCTGATGACTCTCTTCTCGTTGTTGAGAGATTTTGAAAAAAATTAATTTTTTTATTGATATTCAGAAGAATTGTTTGTATTTTACATTATGAAAAAACAATGAGAATAGTTATAGTTTTTCAGTAGTAAGCATATTCGTTAAGATTTAGGTTTTACTTCTGGTTATAACTTTCTCAAAAGGGTTTTCTGGAATATCCTCCGGAATACTCCTATAAGACAAAAAATCAAAAGAATAGAGAGGTTGAAGAGATGGCTAAACAGCTTCAGTTT
>JABMQR010000149.1 GCA_013202335.1 Bacteroidota bacterium | reverse complement strand
AGTGCTTTTTCATTGGCAAGGTTAACCGACACATAGGAAATTCCATCCATTTTCTTCAAGGTACGCTCCACAATGCGTACACATGATGCACAGGTCATGCCCTCAACAGAAAAGGTTTGTGTATATGATTTTTCAGCTGCCATGAGGCCTCCGTGTTTATATTCTTCTTCTCCGCTAATATAACACCGAAACATGGGAAAAGTGAAGTGGATTACAGAATTTGTCAGGGATAGACAAAAAGAGACGGAGGTGCTCCGACATCAGATGGTGCAGTTGCAAAAGCAACTGCCAAAAACTAATTTCACAGGAATTTGTTCCAGGGACGGAGGATGTAGAGAAAGTAAAGATAACTGCTGATGAGCCCAAGTTGTGGTAATTTGTGTTGAAAGAGGGTGTGATTATGGTGCTGTTTTATTATCAGTTAGGATATGACTGAAAAATATTATTGGGAGGTTGCACCAATTTCTATGAAACGTTTTTTTATTACTAGTACCTTCACATTTCTGTTATTATAATATAAAAGATATTATAAAATATTTTATAATATCCTTTACAACTAAAGAATCGTGGAATATACTTCAAAACATAAATAAGGGGAATGATAATTATGTTCAAAACAAAAGTTGAATTTGCCTATGAAACTTTAAAAAAACAGATTCTTTCTGGGAAATGGGTACCAAACCAGCGTTTAGTGCTCAATATTTTGACGCAGGAGCTCTCTCTTAGTGTTATACCGATTCGGGAAGCATTGAAACGATTGGAAAAAGAGAGGTTTGTGGTGCAGATACCCCATCAAGGATATAGTGTTGCAGCAATGAATGAGGAAGAGCTGGAAGAGCTTATGCTGTTGAGAGAAGCTCTTGAGATAACCGCTCTCCCAATGGTGATGGAGAGAATAACTGCTGTAGAAATAGAAGGACTCTATCGTTTAACAGAGGAGATGATGGAAATTCATGAATCTCTCAAAACCGAAAGGGATGATGACGACATGCAGGAACGATTTCGTTCAATAAATAAATTGTTTCATAGCACAATAATATCTGCTTCAGGATTTGTGCACTTCCCGGATATGCTTGATAATCTCATGGATTTGAGTCATCGATATCTCAATCTTGTAGAATCACTGCTGGGAATCAGAGCCGTTGATATTAAAGAGCATGTAGCAATAGTCGATGGTATAGCGGAAAAGGATATAAATACGGTCAAGCTGCTGATGAAACAACATTACCGCAGAGTCCTAAAAGAATTTTCAACACAAATCAGTACGAACAGGAGGTTAGTAAATGGGATTTTCAGGATTGCCTGAATGGATTTATCGTGACCGGGTACTGCATGTACAAAATGAGTTAAATGAGAGAAATCTAGATGCACTTTTTGTTTTTTCAGATGAATATCGTCCAGGTTATACCTTTTACTTTGCAGATTACTTTCCAGTAAATGTTATTGAAGAGTCGCCTCAAGGTGTTTACATCCCCAAAGAAGGAGAGGTGGTGCTGTTTCTTGGTGGAATAAATGCAAAGGTAGCAGAAGATATTTCATGGATTAGTGATATACGTTCAGTTGAAACGCTTGCAGATTTTTTTCAGGAAGAGAAAAGCCGAATAGGCCGCAAAGTTAGGACCGGGTTGGTTGGAGAGGCTATTCTTCCTATGAAATATGGGAAACGGCTGGAGCCGTTGATTGAGAGCAATGATTTTATAAAATCGGATGATATTGTCAACAAGATGCGACTGATTAAGAGTCCCGAAGAAATCAGATTAATGGAGGCCGTGGGAGAACTTGCTGACATAGCTTTGCGTGTCGCTGTAAAGCGTCTGAATGAGGGGCCAGTGACAGAGACAGAGCTTGCAGCAGTGGCCGAGTATGAGATTCGGAAAGTTGGTGGTGTGATTGGAAGCGCCACGATACTTGCTGCGGGAATTAATACTATGAAACCCACATGGCGCCCATCAACAAAAGAGATTCTTTCTGGCGAACCGGTTCTCATCGATGTGAACCCGTTACTACGGGGCTATTGTGCAGATACAGCAATTACTGTTTTTTGTGGTGAAATCCCTGATGAAGCAAAAACAGTATATGAAGTGGGAAAACAAATACTGCATGGAGTTATTAAGCACATACAACCGGGAGAACCTGCATCAACCATATACGATTATTTTTTACGTGAGACCACAAAGTTTGGGTATCGGGATGAATTTATGAAATATGCTAAAGGAATGCGGGCTGTAGGTCATGGAGTCGGACTTGATGTTGTAGAGTGGCCGAATTTGGATAAATATTCGAGCTTTTTGCTGGAACCTGGGATGGTTCTGGGTGTTAAGTTTGACTTGCATGGATTTGCTTTTGGTGGATTGCGAAATGAAGTAGAGGTGCTGGTTGAAGATAACGGCTGCAGATCTTTGAACCAGATAATCTACGATACATTATAGGATGTTGAACCACTGCCTAAGCAGGGGTTGGCTAAATAAAAAGAGGAGGTTTCTATGAAGAAACTAATGGTTCTATTGGTTGCGTCACTTGTATTGTCATTACTGGCTTTTCCGCTGGTCGCAAGTGGTACTAATGAGAGTGGTGATGACAAGGTGTATGAACTTAGCATTGGAAGTATATCCGGTCCAAGTCATCTTCACAATGTAGTCCTTCGTGAATGGGTAGAGTTGGTGAAGGAAGAGACCAACGGCAGGTTGGTTCTGACAGTGTTTGATAGTGCTCAACTTGGTGGTGAACGTGAGTATATAGAGGGAATGAAGCTAGGCACAGTAGATATGTGCCAAACTTCGACTGGACCGATCAGCGGATTTATTCCGCAGTTTATGGTTGCAGCACTCCCCTATGTGTTTCAGGGTTTTGACCAGATTGAAGAGACATTAACCGGCAAGCTTGGTCAAAAGTTATTCGGGCTGCTCGAAGATGAAGGTATCAAGGGATTAGCATGGTTCACAAACGGATTTAGAAGTGTTTTTAATACCGAGCGTCCAATTTATGTGCCTGAAGATCTTAAGGGGCTGAAAATTCGTGTTATGGAGAGCCCTTTGATGGTATCGACACTTAACGCAATGGGTGCTTCTGCAACACCGATGGCATATTCTGAGCTGTATACTGCAATACATCAGGGTGTTATGGATGGGGCCGAAAATGCTCCTGGTAATGTACTGAATGATAAGTTTTTCGAAGTTTGCAGCTACTATTCACTTACTGAGCATTTTGCTCCTCCAGGAGTAGTTGCGATTAGTCTTTCAGTTTTCAACAAACTTCCTGAAGATCTACAGGAGTATCTTGTAGAAGCAGGAAAGAAGTTGCAGAAGATGGAGATGTCACAGGACCGCGAGGCTCAGGGTAAATTTCTGGAGGATTTAAAAGCTAGCGGTATGAAGGTGAATACAGTTGATAAAGCAGCTTTCACAGAAGCTGTTGCACCAGTTCTTGAAAAGTTTAGTGCTGAAATTGGTTCAGAGATAATGGATCTCATCAACTAACACGATTTTTGTGATGTGTGATTGATATAAGAACGAAGTGCCGGTATTGTCAGCAGCTTGTGGAGGGGCCTCTGCAGGCTACTGATATACGGGTGCTTTCTCTTGTATTATGGTAGTACCGGGATGATGGCACTAAAAAGTGATATGATTGATGAGAATTGAAGTTCAGGCATAACCGATGTTTTAGGAGGGTCTGTGAAACGATTTGTTTTTGTGATTGATATATCTGCATATACGCTGCTGACGGTAGCCACCTTAATTATGGTGATCTCGATTTTTCTTCAGGTGTTTTTCCGTTATATTATAGGTAATCCGCTATTTTGGAGTGAAGAAGTTTCCCGATATGCTTTTGTCTGGATAGTATTCATTGGTGCTGCACTGGCAACGAAACGGGGAGCTCATATTGGTGTGGATTATTTTATTTTACACTTGTCTGCTCGATCTAAACGAATTGTAGGTCTGATTGTTTCTGTCATGGTTCTGGTTTTTATAGCAATTGTGATCGTTAAGAGTTTTCCCTTGATCAGTAATAATATGAGTCAGAAATCCCCAGCTGTACGTATAACTATGGGATACGTGTTTCTGGCAATCCCGATCGGATTTACGATGATGTTTATCTATACTATTGAAGGCATGATACGTGTAATACAGGGATCCGGGATGCTGAAACAAAAGAGGAGGGAATTACCGTGACTTTAATTGTATTGTTTGGTGTTTTTATCGGATTGATAGTAATTCAGGTTCCTGTAGCTTTTGCAATGGGTATATCTTCGATGGTGGCACTTGTTGTGATGGGGAAGCCAGTTCTTATGATTGTCGCTACCATGTTTGCTGCTGTAGATTCCTTCCCGCTTATGGCAATTCCATTTTTTATCCTGGCTGGTGAGGTTATGAACAATGGAGGAATTACCAAGAGGATTGTTAATTTTTCCCGATCAATCGTAGGTTTTATCAAGGGTGGATTGGCGCATGTGAATATTGTGGCCAGTATGTTTTTTGCAGGTATTTCCGGGTCAGCAACTGCTGATGCTTCGGCTTTAGGGTCAATACTTATTCCTATGATGGAGGAAGATGGATACAGCAAGGAATTTAGTGTTGTTGTAACGGCTACTTCCTCAACAATAGGTCCTATTATTCCACCAAGTATTATGATGGTGATGTTTGGGGTTATTGCAAATGTATCGATTGGTAAGCTTTTTCTGGGGGGATTTATTCCAGGTGTTTCAGTTGGTATTGCCTTGATGATAATGACCTATATTATTTCTGTGAAAAAAGGATATGGAGCAAATGTCAAGTTCTCCATTCGGGCAATTCTGGTAAATTTCAAGAAAGCTTTAATTGCTATAGTTATGCCGGTAATCATAATCGGAGGCGTTCTTTCTGGGATTTTTACTGCTACAGAGGCAGGCGTGGTAGCGACTGTGTATGCTTTAGTAATAAGCTTGGTTGTTTATCGGACTATTACCATAAAGGATTTACCGAGAATTTTTATTAATTCAGCGATTTTAACCTCAGTTTGTTTATTTGTTATTGCTTCAGCTTCAATCTTTGGACGGATTCTAGCTATAGAACAGTTTCCCATAATGATTAGGTCTTTACTGCTGTCGTTTGATTTTTCGCCAACTGTTGTTGAATTACTGATTATTGTGTTCATACTTTTTCTTGGTTTGTTTGTTGAAGGTATTCCGGTTCTTATTATATTTGCACCCATTTTTGTTCCAGTTATTATGGATTTGGGGCTGGATCTTGTACATTTTGGTGTTGTGTTTATTATGGCTATATTGATTGGGTCGGTTACGCCGCCTGTAGGTATTTTGCTTTATATTTGCTGTAATATTGCTGGTATTCCAGTTTCGAAAGCGAGTAAGATTATCTGGCCATTTGTAGGTATGATGATGTTGGTGCTGTTTCTTTGTTTGTTTATCCCTTCACTAGTGACATTTATTCCATCCTTGTCCAAGTAGGGACGGAGGTACTCCGACAACCGATGATGCAGTTGCCGGAGCAACTGCCAAGGACTAATTCCACAGGAATTTGTCCCAACTACCCGGGCAAGTGCTGAATACTAACAGTTGTTGCCCAGCTCCAATCTCCGCGCTATACTGATTACACGCTCTCCCTGTTCGGTGACAACAGCTGCATAGAGCGAAGTTATCATTCAGGAGGAACACTATGCTGATCAAAAATGCCCGAATGGCCCATACAAAAGAGCTCATTAATATAACAATCAAAGAGGGACTCCTCACACAGATTATACCGGTCTCAAAAAAACAGAGTGAGGATCCGGTCTCCGATGCACTCCAGGGTACTGTGATTGATGCCGGAGGGAATCTGGTGACACCGCCGTTTATTGATCCGCATGTGCATCTTGATGCAGTTTTTATGAGTGATTACATCAGACCAAACCTATCAGGAACTCTGCTCGAAGGAATCGCTGTTTGGGGAGAGTGCAAACAAAAAGCGACCAAAGATCTCTACAAAAAACATGCCCGGAATGCATTGACCTGGTATGCTGCTCAAGGGGTTCTCTCTGTCAGATCCCATGTGGACACCACGGCTCCCGGGCAGAAAAATGTCGAAGCGCTTCTGGAGGTCCGTGATGAATTGAAGCACCTGATGAACATCCAGCTGGTCGCATTTCCGCAGGACGGTATTTATACCTATGCTGAGGGAGAAAAAGACCTGCGCAGAGCCATGGAGATGGGATGCGATGTGGTCGGAGGTATTCCTCATAATGAAATCACCCGTGAAGACGGGGTCAGGGATGTTGAGTATGCATTCCGCCTTGCAGATGAGTTCGGTGCACTTGTGGATATTCATTGCGATGAGACTGGCGATCCGCAGTCACGGTTTGTCGAAGTGATGGCCAAAGAGACCCTCGTAAGGGACATGGGTCGGCGGGTTGCGGCAAGTCATGTAACAGCAATGCACAATTACGATAACGACTATGCCTTCAAGCTGAACGGTATAGTTGCTCGGAGCGGGATGAGTGTAATAACCAACCCCTTCGATAATACCTTCCTGATGAATAGGAATGATGGATACCCCAGAAGGCGGGGACATACCCGGGTTGATGAGCTGCATGCAAGAGGAGTGAATGTCTGCATCGGTCATGATTCGATTATGGATCCCTGGTATCCCCTGGGTCAGGGCAGCATGCTGCGGGCGGCAAATCTGCTGCTCCACACAGCCCATATGACTAGTGCGGCGCAGATAGAAGCCCTTTTTGATATGATCACCATAAATAGTGCAAAGGCGATGGGAATCAGCGGCGGGTATGGAATTGAAGTAGGGAAACCGGCAGATCTCGTCATCCTTGATGCTTCGACCGTGTTCGAAAGCTTGCGCCTTACACCGGATCCGCTTTTTGTAATCAAAAACGGGGAAGTGATCAGCAGAACGGAACCCCGGACATTCAAACTAACCCGCGGTGATCGGGAGATGACCATCTCCTTGCATCAACCCCAGCCCTAGCTCACCAGGATGATGTTTTTGATGCAGCAGATACTTGTTGCTACAAATGAGAAACCTTAGCTCTAGATGATACAGGGTACTAGTTTACCTGCGGGAGCACTGCAGTGAAAAGAGTACTGGATTCCGGAAGGAGAAGCCGAAAATGAATAAGTCAGCCATGAATAAACATGGCAAACATCAACCGAAAATACCGCAGCCCCCAAAAGCCCTGCAGTCAAAGAACCGGCAAATTGAAATCACGATTAATGAGGAAAAGCGGACTTTGAATGTCAGAGAGGATCAAACCCTGCTTGAGCTTTTGCGCAATGATATGGGGCTAACAGGGGCGAAGAATGGCTGTGGGAAAGGATTTTGCGGGACTTGTACGGTAATCCTTGATGGAAAAGCAGTAAGAAGCTGTCGGATGCAGGCGGTCTCAGCCCATGGGGCAATTGTGGAAACGATTGAAAATCTGGCGGATGCCGATTCGATTCATGTGATTCAGTATGCTTTTATAATCGAAGGGGCTGTGCAGTGCGGATTTTGCACCCCGGGGATGATTATGTCGGTAAAAGCACTGTTGGATCATAATCCCAATCCTTCTGAGGCCGATGTCAGTAAAACCCTGAATCCGCATCTATGCCGTTGTACCGGCTACCAGTCGATCAGAAAAGCTGTCATTCTGGCAGCCCGCCTCATACAGCAGGGTAAAAGCAGAATTGCACGGAAAGAAGTGCCGATAGGGATGCCGAATACACCAAATACGCAGCAAATATCCGAAGGGAACCATGCTGTGGGGCTGGAGCTCCGGGATAAAAGTATTCTGGAGAAAGTGACCGGAACACTTGTGTATGCCGATGACAGCTCCGAATCTGCACTCTATGGAAAAATAGTCTTCAGTAAATTCCCGTCAGCTGTGTTTACTATTGATACTGAAAAAGCGGCCGCTGTTCCCGGGGTAGTGATAATCCTCACAGGGAAAGATGTTCCCGGTGTAAATGCTCTGGGTATGCTTATTCTCGACCAGCCCGCACTTGCAGATGGTGTGGTCAAGTGCACTGCCGATCCGGTTGCAGTGGTCATAGCTGAGAGTGCTGAAATTTCCCAGGCTGCAGCAGACCTTATCACCGTCTCCTATACGCCCCTGCCGGCACACTACACACCGGCCGATGCTTTGGCTGAAGGAGCGTATCCCATCCACACGGCTGGGAATATCTGTCATCAGGCGCAGCTGCAGAGGGGTGATGTTGAAGCCGCATTTAGAACGGCAGCGGTGGTAGTTGAGCAGAGTTATACAACGCAGGTGGTCGATCCCGGGTTTTTGGAATCGGAATCCGGCATGGCGTGGATGGATAAACAAGGACGAATTGTGGTGGAGATGGGCACCCAGAGTGCATTTGATGACCGGCGGCAGATTGCGGCGGCCCTGGGGGTGGAAGAATCCGGGGTCGTGATCCGTCAGTTGCCGATGGGAGGTGCCTTCGGAGCGAAAGAGGATATTTCACTTCAGTTCATCCTTGCCCTGGCTGTATGGAAAACCAGCAGGAGGGTCCGGATAACGCTTACCCGGGAAGAGTCTTTCCTTATCCATCCCAAGCGGCATCCTGCGATCATGAACTACAAAACTGCAATGGATGCAGCCGGGAACCTGATTGCGGTTCAGATCGATATTACAGCCGATACTGGGGCTTATGCATCGCTCGGACCCGACATACTTGAAAATATGCTCACCTTCGGAGCAGGTCCCTACGAAGTACCGAATCTTGATATCAAAGGACGGCTGGTCTATACAAACAACCCTCCCTCCGGTGCAATCCGGGGGTTTGGAGTACCGCAGGTCGCTTTTGGGATGGAGCAGCAGATGGCACGGATGGCTGATTTGCTCGGTATAGATCCGCTGGTTCTCCGCCTGCAGAATGCACTGCGGCCGGGCCGGCAGCTGGCATCGGGGCAGGTAATGGAAGAGGGTACAGCAGCCGTAGAGACGATGGAAGCACTACGTGATTCACTAATAGGTTTTGAAAAGCCGGCCAATACTGATGTCTGGCAGTATGGGATGGGTGTAGCTTCAGCTATGAAAAATGTGGGATTCGGGCATGGTGTAAAAGAGACTGCGGGGGCGGTGCTGGAGATTGGCGATACATCCGTACAAGTATGGTGCGGTACGTATGAATATGGTCAGGGATCGCTCATAGCTCTGAAACAGCTGACTTCGGAGGCACTGGGGGTCGATTTCGGCAGCATTATACTCGGTCTTACCGAGACCACAATGTCCCCGGAAACAGGAGCGACAACCGCTTCCCGACAAACCTTTCTCAGTGGAAACGCGGTACTCGGAGCGGCGTATAAGCTGAAAGAACAGATCTTTGCCGCCGCGGAAGCCTATGTGCAGTCTATTGAAAAATCCCATGAAGGGGAAAAATCCCAGGCCGTATACCAGACTCTGACTGACACCCTGTCTTCCGGAAATCCGGCAGCAGATTCCTCAGCTGACAGTACTGCAGATTGGGTCATTTTCGGCTCCTGGGTAAAAAATCACCGGTTAGGTCAGGATCTGGATCTTTTCGCTCCGCCATTTATCGGGTTGAGGAGTAATTTTCGCTATCAAGCTCCGGATACGTCGGGATTTGGGGCAGATACTGAACCGAAGACACACTGGTCTTATATCCCAAGTTCCGCCCCAAGTTGTAACATGTTAGCTGTTTCCGGGCCAGTCCAAGCTTAGTTCTTTGATTATCGCTTCCTGTAATTTTGTAGGTTTGCTGTAGATTGGTTTATACTTTCCGGTAAACGAAACCTTTGTCATCGTGCTCATCCTGAACAGGAGTTGTTTGTATGTTTTCAGCCGATTTCTGACTATCATATTTCTCTTTTTTGCTTCCTTCAGATTGGCCTTTACCCTCACAAGTATTGCCAGTGCTATAAAGAGAACAAACATCTTGCCCCCATAGGCGGCTAATGTCTTACAGGTTATACTGTCCCCATTAAGTTCATTTTTGGTATCATCAAAGAACAGCTCGGATACATTCCTTCCCTGGTATGCTTGGTAGATCTCTGCCCTGTCCTTTTTCTGATTTGTCAGAAGGCACCAGTAACCTGCATAAGATTTCTGGAATTCAGCGATAGATTGAGTCTTCTCCAATACTTTTCGGCCACGCTTTGGGGTATCCTTGACGGTAAAGAAATCCTTATATATTTTCTCATGTTCCTGTATCCACCGGTCTTCCTCAAGCTCTTTTTTACACTGTGCCAGCAGAACGATGAATCCGGTTTCAGCCTTAGCCCTCTTTAGTGCATCATAGACTACATGAACATAAAATCGATGCCCCCTTCTTTTTATTAGCTTGGTGGCACACTGGATGCTTCTTAGCTCTCCTTTCCCGTCCTCCACTTCCATGCAGCTGGAGAGTGAGTAGAGTTCATCTCTCAGCTCGTCAATTATCGGATACTGCCAGTTTACTCTCTTGGGAATCGGCATAATGAACTTATTCCCATTTGAGATAATAAGTTCTATGTTATTCTCGCTGTAGTACCCCTTGTCCAAGGTCAGGCAGATATTCTTCAGATCCAACTTATTGAGTTCACACAGAAGTTCTTCCAATGTCTTACTGTCATGTTTTGACCCGTTGTAAATGAGAGAGAATATGGGTACGAGAGTATCCTGCCTGGAAAGGATGGCAAGATTGGTTTGGGGAAGCCTGATATGTCCATGGGTGTACCCATACTCGACAAGTGGATTTGTCTCGGTATTATATCCCTTGATATTTGTGGAATCAAAACAGAAGTAGCCTGTCTTGCAGTGGTTTGCCTCCATCCACAATCTATAGAAGGTTCTCATCTTGTCCCCACTCAGACTACTCAGAAAGGAAGATACAGACTGTGAGGTCATCCCCTCAATCTTCCTGCATCTCCCGTCGGCCCAGTCCCCGCACCAGCTCATTGCTTTCTCCGTGCAAATGGTATACTGGGCAATCCCAAGAATATAGTCGGAGGCACTTTTCCCGAATGCCTTCACAAGATACTTTCTTATGCCAAGATCTTTTACGGTCTGGTCAAGGACAAGGGCTTCACCCAGAAGTTGAGTCTTTGAGATCTCCCGATTTTGAACAGCTTCAGCAGCATGTTCTGCCTTGTACTTATTGTTGTAGATAATTTCTCCATCTTTTCTCATCCTCTTTCCGATAGCCTGGCGGATATGGCGGGTCTGCCCCTTTCCCTTGTCCCAGAAGTGTCTATCAGAATACACGTACCAATAGCCTTGTTTTTTATTATACACATCAATAATTTCGGGTTTCGACAGCTTTGCGTTATCTGGTAATATCATGCTACAAATTATAACATGATATTACCAATAGTTAAACCCCAAAAACCATTTATAAGGTCAAATATCACCGATTTCTTGATTTTTTCTTATATCATGTTACAACTTGGGGCGGAACTTGGGTTATATGTTTACAACACAGGCAGCCCTGGTACGCGTTCACCGTCAGAGCAGAGCTGTAGAGGTGCTCCGGTTATGGGCGGCTCAGGATTGCGGTCGTGCACTTAACCCGCTGAATGTACGCTCGCAAATTGAAGGAGGCGTGGTGCAGGGGCTGGGCTTTGCACTTCAGGAAGAGGTTGTGTACGAGCAGGGTGTGCCGGTTACACGTAACTTTGACCGTTATCGGATGCCGCGTTTCGCGCAGGTTCCGGAGATCATTCCGTTAATAGTCGAGGTCCCGGATCCGCACGGCCCGTACGGGGCTAAAGGGATGGGGGAATCACCGATTCTGGCCACAGCACCCGCTATCATCAATGCCGTACATGATGCAACTGGTGTATGGTATTCTCAATTGCCGATTAAAAAGAAGGTGGGCGGCCGGTAAGGAAATAACAGCTAGTTCCTCAATATTTATTAATAGGCTGATATTTAGTTTGTTCCTCATTTATAAAATTGTTTCAGGGACGGAGGATGCAGGAAGGCCCCCCAAAGAGAATTAAGAGAGGATTAGTAGTGAATGAATAATATGACTCTCTGATAAGTAGGATTCTCTAAGAACTAATTATAGGATGAAGAATAATATAGTAATATATTAAAAGTTTAGTAATATAAAACAAAAAGTATGTAAATTTGCTAAAATTGTTGTTGACATCAAACAAATATGTCCTGTCTTTTACACCACATATTCAAATAAACTATTACTGTAAAAGTAAATATTATACGATTTACTTTCATAAACCTGT
>JABMQR010000148.1 GCA_013202335.1 Bacteroidota bacterium | reverse complement strand
CGACATCCCCAAAATGGTGGAAAGGGAGTTGAGAAAGAGACGGCTCAAGCATGGATTGCTAGTGGATTAATAGTCCTTAGATCGTCTATGTACAAAAAACAAGAAATTCAGGTTATAAAGCTGGGAAAAGATATTCAGGAGATGGACAAAGAGCCGCTGGAGATGGGGCTGACTGATTATGAATATGCATTCTATACAGCTATCTCAAATAATGAGAGTGCCCGGGAAGTTATGGGAAAAGATCAGCTGAGAGAATTAGCGGTAGTTCTCTATGAACGTATTAAAGAGAACGCCTCAATAGACTGGACTATCAAAGAGAGTGTCCGTGCCAAACTGAAAGTCGTGGTAAAGCGGACATTGCGGCAGTTTGGCTATCCGCCTGATATGCAGAAACTGGCGACTGAGACGGTGTTGAAGCAGGCGGAGATGATAGCTGGAGATTTTTATTAATTTATATTTTATTCATTAGGTAGGATAGAAAGTACAAAATGAATTTTTTGGAGAAACAGATGATCCCATTAGATAGAAATTATATAAGATTACAATTTGAAGTTCGTATATATTCAAATAATGGAACAGAATTTCAAAGTTTTTTTGAAAAAATTATGGAAAAGGAATACCAGGATTTTAGAAAAATAAGACCCTATGGTTCAGATGGTGATGGTGGAAATGATGGTTATAGGAAAAGATTAGGAATATATTATCAAGTATACGCACCAAAAGCACCAGAAGAAAAAGAAGCGTTTGCAGCGAAAAAATTAGTAGATGAATTTAACAAATTAAAAAGGTTTTGGCATGAAATTGCAAATGTTAATAAATATTATTTTGTTTATAATGATAAATTCACTGGATCTGTATTAAAACTTGAAGAAGCTATAAGCAAATTAGAAAAAGATAATCCAGATATTAAATTTGAACTTTTTCTTTCTGAAGACCTAAAAAGAATTTTCATGGAATTAAATGAATCTGATCTACTTGGCTTAGGAATTACTACAGACCGAAGACAAGCAATAAGGGATGTTTATAATTTATTAGAAAAAGTAGAAATTGAATTTGATAAAAACTATTATAAGTATTCTTTAAAAATGTTGGATAATTTAAGTGATATTATTCAACAATTAGATGATGAAAATTTGCTTATAGATTTTATTATTTCAAAAAATAGATGCTTACAAAAACTAGAAAAAGTAGAAGATGCTATTAGAGGTTTTCAAGGGCTTATAGATAGATTCCCATCAAATCCCAAAGCACATTTGTATTTATCTGAAATTTTCTTATATAGTAATGATTTGAAAAAGTGTAATGATCTATTAGAAAGAGCAACTGATCTAGATAATGACTTTTGGCTTTTAAAATATATAGAATTAGAAAAAAGATATTTGAACTCTCAAGATTTTGATGTTAGCAAATTTGATTTCGTTAAGATACAACTAAGTCCAAGGATAAAATCAAAATTCTATCTTATTATCTCACTAATTTCTTTAGAAGCTGGTGAAGTGTTTACAGCAAAACAGTGCAATGAAGAAGCCATGGAGCTAAACCCAAACCTGCTTGCAAATTACATTTTAAAAATAGCTATACTTGAAAGTGAAGTCTTATTAAGTTCTAAAAGAGAAGAACTGATTAAGGGTGCACAAGCAATACTAGAAGAAGTAAATAGTGTAGAGCTTAAATTTCGTGATAATGGTGAAATTTCTTCAAGAAACCAAGCAATCCTAAATACAAAAAAAATGAATGCATTTCTTATACTAGAGAAGTATTCAGAGTATGAATTATTAGCTCATGAGTCATTTGAATTAGTTTTATTATGCTATTTTGACAAACAAATAGATCAAATTCTCATGGGGTTATTGAATTTTGTTTCAATTCCAAGAAGTGATATGGTTCAATTATTGAAGTATCTTAAAAAATCTAAAAACAACCTATCTGAAGAGCTTATTAAAGTAATATTATTGATACTTATCATACAAGATGACTTGTTTACCATTGGGGTTGAATTCTTCAAAGACACAAATAATCATAAGTATTTAGCGTTCATAAATGATCTTAAGGGCAAGAACTATGAAAGAATTCTTGAGTTCATAAGAGAAGATACTCGATTTGCTGTCTCATTAGCGAATATACTTAAACAATTCCCAGATTTGCGAAGAAAGATTATTGAACAATTACCTAATGATAAAGGTATTCAGAAAGAGAAACTAAAACTTTTACTTAATTATGATGAAGGTGATGTCGATGAAGCCTTTTCTATTTTAAAAGAACTTGATTTATCAAAACTAAATTATGTTGAGTGCAAACCAATATTAAAAATAGTTCAGGAAAAGAAAGCTTGGGATTATGAGATTGTTATATTAGAAAAACTTTTAGAAAAAGAGGCAACAAATACATTTGTTAAATTTCAACTTGAATTACAATTATTCAATGCTTATAACAATTTAAAAAAACATTCTGAAGTGATTAGCCTTGGTGAACAATTACTAGATCAAAATTTAAAAGACAAATATTTGAATTCAAATAATATTGAAGCTTTGCTCGGAAATACAATATTAGCCTGCTTGGAAAGAGGCTCTGTCGAAGAAAAACGATTAAAAGAAGCAAAGGAAATTCTTGAAAAATATAAAATAAGAAATTCGTCCTTTGGGTTTGAAACTGGTATTGCAGCAAAAGTTTATATAAGTAACCATGAGTACTATAAGGCTCTTGAATCAATTGTTAGTGGTGTGAAATTTAAAAAAGTTCTTTCTCCAAATGAATATGCAAACCTCTATTTTGTTTTATGTATAAAAATCGGTAATCAATTACAGATCGACTTAACTTCTTTAAATGTAGCAGAAAGGAACTCCTTTATTAAATTTAAAAATAAAGATCGCTGGTATTATTTAGGTGAAGATAATGAATTAGATGCTATAAAAGTTACTGAAAGTAGTGATAACTACTCTTTTTTATTAAACAAGAAAGTTGGTGAAGCAATTGTTTTTGAAAATAAATTTGTTTCAGAAAATCGAGAAGAAGTAATTGAAAGTATTTTATTGATAGATAAATATATATTTTGGCAAACACTAAAGAGTTTTCAAGAATTATCAAAAGATGGTTTTCTTGAAGGTGTTCAAATGATACAAATTCAACAAGAAGAAACTTTTGATCCGAAGAACTTGTTGAAATTCTTTGATAGTATTAGTAATAAATCAAAAATTATTTTTGATAAATATTGTAGAGGGAATGTTCCATTAGCTCTTTTAGCAGTCAGTGAAGGTAGTCTTATTAATGCTTTAGGACGTATTCGTCAAGAGCAAAGGGGTTATGTAAATTTTTGTTCAGGAATCAATAAGGACATAGAGAAACAAATTAGTACAGTAAGAAAAATTATTGAAAATAAGGAATTCTTTTATCTCGATGGGACTGCTGCTTTCGTTTTATCTGATACCGGATTATTAATGAAAGTTTAGAGCAAATTTCAAAATAGCAATTGAGATCTAAGAAATACATAAATATGCAGTTTTTCAGCTAGGACTGTTAACTAAGATGAGAAATGACAAACAGCCTTGGAAAACTGTATTAATGGAAATAATT
>JABMQR010000147.1 GCA_013202335.1 Bacteroidota bacterium | reverse complement strand
GATATATTCTTTAATAAACTGGGTTAAATATGGAATTTTTTACGGTAAAAGCACCTACTTATGAAGCCGCTATAAGAAAAATTCGTGAACAATATGGGAATTTTGCTAAAATTCACAGTAAAAAGATTATTAATAAGAGACGATTTCCCGGTTTTTCAATGCGCACAGAGGTTGAATTAACCGGGTATCTCTCTAATTCTGATACAAACTCCGGAAGAGGGGGAGGGAACCAGGGAGAATCCCCCAAAGCAGACGTTGAAGAACTCCTTATTGAACTGGATAAGGTGAAAAGTCAGTTGGTTTTAAAGGAAGAAAACCGTGAGCGAAAACAATCACTCATTGAGAAGATAAGTAAAACACTTCAGGTTAATGATTTTTCTCCGGATTATATCAAAAACATTTGTAACAGACTCTTGGATGATGAAGAACTTATATCGAAAAAGGATTTGCTTCTTCTGGAGTCAAAAACACTAGGGTATATAGCAGATTCTATTAAAATAGATACTGCCGGGCAAAAAAATATGCCGCAGATTCTTGTTCTGATGGGACCGACCGGTGTTGGGAAAACGACAACTATTGCCAAAATTGCTGCAGTTCATGGGCTTAGTCACAGTTCTTCTCATAATAAAAATGTTTCAATTGTTACCATTGATAACTACAGGATAGGTGCAAGAAACCAAATAGAGACATTTGGGGATATAATGTCAATTCCGGTCACATCAGTTAATTCCCCCCTCGCCCTGGATGGGTTTATCCAGGATCATGCCGATTCAGATTTAATTCTTATAGATACTATTGGGAAAAGCCCCAAAGATCAGGATATTTATGATGAAATGCAGAGAATCCTTTCCGTTTGCGGCAGCAATGCAAAATTTTGTCTGACTCTTTCCGCTTCTATGAAATCTACTGACATGCTAAAAACAATTGATAGATTTTTATCATTCAGAATATCATCATTAATTCTCACAAAATTTGATGAGACAGAAATACTTGGTAATGCAATTAGCGTAATTTCCGAGAAAAAACTGCCCGTACTTTATATAACAACCGGCCAAAAGGTTCCCCAGGACCTTATTTCTGCATCTACAGGGTTTTTCTTAAGAACTATGAAAGGATTTACCGTTGATGTGGAAAACCTGACTTTTGGTGAATTTGGTCACGAACCACCTGTAGTAACCTCAGTTGGCGGCGGCAACTCAATTTTTAGTGGAGAGGATCAAGCTTGAAAGATCAGGCAGAATCTCTGCGCCAATTAGTTTCCGGACAAAGAGTGTCAGGGACAGTTGTTATTGCCGTTACAGCGGCAAAACCGGGTAGTGGGGTAACTTCTGTTGCGGTAAATATTGCGACTTCTTTAATGCTCCATGGAAAGCGTGTTGTACTGTTTGATTACAGTAATTCAACCTTCGAACTTCTTGGTGGGACTTCTCCTGACAATGAAGAGGCCTTCAGAGAGTTTCTCAAAGGAAATCTTCAACTACAGGATATGCTGATTCAGACTTCGGTTGGTCTAAGAGTTTTAATACAGGCTGAAATTATGGTGAATGCCGGAGAAACAAAACGAAAATCTATTGAACAATTAAAGCAGGAACTCGCAAAACTTGGTGAAGCAGATTATGTAATTGTACATTTACCCATGGGAATAACTAAAGAATCGATACCTTATATTGCTGGATCAGATAGACTTTTTCTCATCTCAGAACCTGATATTGAAGCAGTTCGTGATACTTATGGTATGATTAAAGCAATTACTCAAAGAGTAAGAAAGGATAAAATCCCTGTAACACACTTAGTAATAAATAAATCACTATCTGATGATTCATCCAGAACTCTTGCTGAGAGATTGATAAATGGGGTTCAGCAGTTTCTCAATCATCATATCATCTATGCAGGTGCGATTCCCCTTGATGAAGCGGTTGTTTCTTCAAGGAAATCAGGAAGACCCTTTGTTATACAGTCCCCGCTCAGTTCTGCCTCTGGAAATATCGAAAAAATAACATCACAAATATTAAAAATTACATTAAAAAAATCAGATAATCAAATAATGTATTCAGGAATGAGAAAACTTATTGATCAGATTCTATAATTTCCGGGTTGATTATTGACTCGGAGTTTTCTCCTGGAATAATTAAAAATGTAGTTTTACCACTGGAAGCCAGGCCTGCAGAGACAAGATCGCTTGTTATTGCTCCAATTGATGGTGCGGCTACTGAGCTTCCATAGAATTGTCCTGATTTTGGGTTGTCAACAGCAATATAGAGAATGTATTCGGGATTTTCTGCAGGGAAAAGTGAAATACAGCTTGCCAGTACATGATCAGGTGAATAGGTGTGGGTATCCGGATCAAGTATTTGAGCAGTTCCTGTTTTAGCAGCGGTATTGACATCAGGTGCCCGGGCATAAATTGCTGTCCCTCCGGGTTCAGTAGCTGAAATCATCATAGTTAATACATTCAGTGCATTTTCTTCGGTTAATACCCGGCGAATTTCAGTTCTTACAAAATTATGATAAACAGATCCATCAGTATTTACGATTTTTGCGACAACATCCGGCAGCAGCAGCATTCCATTATTACTAAACACTGTTGCTGCCGTTGTCATCTGAAGAGCGGTGACTCCAATTTCCTGTCCAAAAGATATTGTGGGTAAAGATCTGCCTGACCATTTATCAGGAGGTAAGAGTAATCCGGAAGCTTCACCCGGTATCTGCAGTCCGAAAGTGCTGGAAAAACCGTAATCACGAATACTTTTGTAAAAGCTTTCCGGATTTGTCTGAAGCGCTAAATGAGCAATTGCACCATTACATGAATACTTTAATATTTCTCTCGGCCCCACATCTCCATGTGCAGAAAGACAGTTGATTACAGTTGTCTTTCCATTTGGCATCGTAAATGAATAAGAACCGTCACAAAAGAAATGTTCTTCAGAATCAGCCTCATCTATATCAAGAATAGAGGCAAGTGAGTAGATTTTAAATACTGACCCAGGCTCATACATTGCAACTGCAGGTCTGTTAAGTCTCTGATTGGAGGAGGAATCAGAGTATGAATTCAAGTTGTACCAAGGATAAGATGACCATGCAAGAATTTCTCCGGTATCGGCATCCATGACTATTGCTGAAGCAGAATCAGGATTGTGTTTTTCAGCAATCAGTTCCATTTGTCTGTCTACAAAGAACTGTATTCTTAAATCGATGGTAAGATAAATATCTTTTCCTACTGTAATATCAGTTCCCGCTTCAGGAAGTGGGTATAATAAATCATTAAACGAATATTCCAACCCCTCTAATCCAATATTATCTCTATTTGCAAACCCTAAAAGCTGTGCGGCATGATATTTCTGAGGATATATTCTGCCGTAACGCTTCTCAATAACAATTCCCGGAAGCATATCAGCATCTATTTTCTGCTGAATGAAATTAATCTCTTCTTTGCTTAAACGATGCTTAATTACCGCATATATAGTTCTGTCCTGCATCTGATTAAGGATATCTGTTTTAGTCATAAAAAGAATAGGGGAGAGTATTTCAGCAGTTTTTTCTTTTGAATCGATTGATTGAATCATCACAGCACAAGTATAGTAGGGTACTTCTGCTGCAAGAATTACACCATTTCTATCATAAATGGTACCCCGTTCAACATGCTCAGCTATATCGGGGACTGAATAAAAGGTATTGTCAACTGAAGGATCATCAGGTAAAAGTGTTATTACAGATATCCTTATTATAAGCAGAAGGCAGAATACCAGAGCTAAAATAAGGAAGAGGTGGTAAATATGTTTTTTCCTACTGGTATCCATAGCAAAAATATATTAGTATTTAACATAATAATTGTCGATAGCAGGTTTAATTAATATGGATTCTAATAAACACAGTGATTATGACGATATGAGCCCTGGATCTTATGGGCAGGATTTTAATGAAAAGAGACATAAACTCATGAAACGCCTTGTTTCCAGCATTATCCTGCTGTTTGTTGCTGCATCAATAGTTGGAATTGTTTTATTACTGAAAAGTCCTGATAGGTTGTCAGTTTCAGATTCACAGTCAGCAGCACCGAATGTTACTATCGGTTCACTGAGTACTGATATGTTAATCGAGGTTGAAGCAGATAAAGTTATTGAAGAAAAACTTTCTGACGAACAAAAAGCAGCTGTTGATTTAACAAAAGAAGCCTTCACTGGTGCTGAGGAACCTGAAGAGGAAACCGTTTCAGAAACAGGTGAATCTTCTGTAGAAAATTCACCTGTCCAACCGGAGGTGTCCGGGTCGGCAGAAGATGCAGCAAATTCAGATGCTGCTGAGGCTGCGGAAACTGATTCTGAACCTGCAGTTGAAACAGAAGAGAATTCCCCGACAACTGATGAACAGGAAACCAATGGAAATAATGATATACAGAACAGCCCGGTGAAATTTGTTGATTATGTGGTTAAAACAGGCGACACGGTTAACAGGATAGCTGCTGCATTCGGTTTATACCCGGAAACAATTGTTGGGGTAAATGAGATAGAAGATATCAATCAAATTGTTGTGGGATCTGTTTTGCAGATACCCGATAGAGACGGCCAAATTTACACCGTTAATCCAGGAGACACACTTTCTGAAATTTCTTATTCTTTTAGTATGGGATATGTGATATTGGCGGAAGTAAACAGAATAACAACATCAACAATTTACCCGGGTGATAAATTATTTATTCCTAATCGCATGATTAGCGAAGAAGAGTTTCTTCTTGTTATGAATTCTCTTTTTGTACTTCCTGCCGAGGGAATAATTACAATTCATTTTAATGATACAGTCGAAGATGTGATGACAGGTGAAAATAAAATTTCCAACGGTATATTTATTGAAAATGTGGCAGGAACAATAGTTGTTGCTGCTAAAAGTGGTAAAATTAGTGCAATAAGCTTTGATCAGTATGGTTTGGGGAAGAATGTGGTGATAACCCATGATAACGGTTATGAGACGGTCTACGGACATCTTGATAGTTTTATAGGGTTGGAAGTAGGAGATTTTGTTGAACAGGGTGAACAAATTGCACAGTTAGGGAATACCGGCAGAATCCTGGAGCCAATGCTCTACTTTGAGATTCGTAAAGACATGATTCCGGTTGATCCTGAGCAGTTTTTCTAATCATGTAACTTAATCAGGACCCGCAGCAATGCTTATATTTTTTACCGCTGCCGCAGGGACAGGGATCATTTCTCCCTACCTTGTCAACATGGCGATGTACCTGAACTGAGCTTGATTCTCCCTGGGCGGTAGCCCCTTGTGTACTAAATTGAGTTATATTTGAGTGCTGCTCCGATGTGTCCTGTACTATCCTGGTTTTTCTTTGCGGAATAGTGGGTTTTTCAGAAATCTGAACCCGTAATGCCAGTTTTGTAATAGATTTTTTAATATCTCCCAACATAGTTTCAAATATATCAAACCCCTCAATTTTGTACTCAAGAAGGGGGTTTTTTTGTGCATAGGAGCGTAAATAAACAGCTTCCCGCAATGCTTCCATGGTTTCAAGATGATCCTGCCATCTGGAATCAATCTGTTTAAGGTAATGATAACGTAAGAAAGAGTTGAATGCCTCATTTCCAACTTTTGTAATCTTTTCTTCAAGATTGCTTTGTACAGCTTCAGTAAATAGCTTCTGTATGGTATCTGAATTTTCTAAAGTCCCCGCATTGTCTATATCAGCAGTTATCCGGAAATTTTTAAAAAACAGGTCATGTATTTTTTCAACCTGTTCAGTCTGAACAGATCCTGCTCCGGCAATTTCAGAAATAAAATCCTCAATTTCATCAGATGCTGAAGTGGTTACTCTTTTATTAAGTGCCGAGTCTCCTAAAATAATATCACGCTGTTTATAAATGAAATTTCTTTGCTCATTGAGAACATCATCATAATCAAGAAGATGCTTTCTGATATCAAAATTCCGTTCCTCTACCCGGGATTGTGCTTTTTCAATTGCTTTGGAGATCATAGGGTGATAAATTGGGTCTCCTGTATTCAATACTTTTCCCATTAATAATTTTAAGTTGTCCCGTGCAAAAAGCCTCATAAGGTTGTCATCAAGCGAGAGATAAAACCTTGAAAAACCCGGGTCTCCCTGTCTTCCTGAACGTCCACGGAGCTGGTTATCAATTCGTCTTGATTCATGCCTTTCAGTTCCCAGAATGTATAGTCCCCCAAGAGCTTTAACCTCCTGATAGTCTTTGCGCCATTTTTCAAGTTCCAAAGCATAAGCTTTAGAAAATTCTTCAGGAGCTGCATCAGTACCGCTGCGCTTACGTGCACGATAATCAGGATTTCCACCCAACTTTATATCCGTACCACGTCCGGCCATATTCGTTGCTATAGTTATTGATCCTTTGGCACCGGCCTCAGAAATGATCAGAGCTTCCCGTGAATGGTTTTTTGCATTCAGAACTTCATGACGTAATCCAAATTTTGTAAGTAGTTTGGATATGAGTTCTGAACTCTCAATGGTAACAGTACCAATAAGAATTGGTTGCCCGGCTTTGTTTGCGCGTGTAATTTCCTCGAGAATTGCTTTATATTTGAATTCTTCATCAAAATAGATAAGATCATGTTCATCTTTTCTTGTTACCGGACGGTTTGTAGGGATAACCACAACATCTAATCCATAAATTTTCGAGAATTCTGAAGCTTCAGTATCAGCAGTTCCTGTCATACCAGAAATTTTACTGTACATTCTGAAAAAATTCTGAAAGGTTATTGTTGCAAGCGTCCGGTTTCTTTTTGCTATTTTTATTCCTTCTTTTGCCTCAATTGCCTGGTGCAGCCCATCGGAATAGCGTCTCCCATGTAATATTCTTCCGGTAAATTCATCTACAATCTGCACTTGCCCCTCTGCAACCACATACTCAACATCTTTATGGTAGAGTGTAAGAGCCTTTACTGCCTGTGTAGCATAATGAATGTATTCAAAATTTTCATCACTGAATATTGATCCGTTAAATACACCGATCTTATTTAACAAACGTTCTACAGAGTCCATTCCACGGTTTGTAAAGGTGATGCGTCTGGATTTTTCATCCAGTTGATAATCACCATCGGGTTCTTCAAGATATTCACCCGTTTCAGGGTCTTTGCTGCATTCTGTAAGTTTAGGTGCAATACGGTTAACCTCAAAGAATTTCTTTGTGTCATCACCGGCCTGACCTGAAATTATAAGCGGAGTTCTTGCTTCATCAATAAGGATAGAGTCTATTTCGTCAATAATGCAGTAAATATGCTTTGGCTGAATTTTTTGACCAGCATCAAGTTTCATGTTATCTCTAAGGTAGTCAAAACCGAATTCATTATTTGTTCCGTAGGTAATATCACGGGTGTAAGCGTGATTTCGGGACTCATTATCCATAGATGACAGGATTACACCAACTTCCAGTCCCAGATAGGTGTATATTGGCCGCATCCAGTC
The DNA here is from genome assembly GCA_013202335.1 of Bacteroidota bacterium. Next base: position 16,399 of record JABMQR010000147.1, on the reverse strand, counting down.
TGCATCTCTTTCTGCAAGGTATTCATTTACTGTTACAATGTGTACGCCTTCTTCTGTCAGGGCGTTTAGATATGCAGAAGGAACACAAGATAAGGTTTTTCCCTCACCTGTTTTCATTTCCATAATTTTACCCTGATGAAGCACCAGAGCGCCTAACATTTGCACATCGTAATGTCTTTCTCCCAGGGTCCTTCGTGCCGCCTCACGAGCCAGGGAGAAGGCCTCAGGCAATATATCATCCAGACTCTCACCATTATTAATCCGGTTTTTAAACTCTGCAGTTTTTTTGGGGAATTCTTCAGGTTTTATCGAAACTGCCCATGATTCAAATGAATTTATTTTATGAAGCATTGGAACCAGTTTTTTAAGATCATGCTCTTGCTTTGTACCGAATATTTTCTTAATTATTGAATTTTTAGCCATTAATTTCCTCATAATGAAAAAGCTTTCCCTTATATCATAGGGTAAAACTAATCCGCGATATCTGAGACAATTTCAAAATTCGAGTATTTTAGAAATTGTCTTTTGAAGTTTTTGATTTGAATATATTTTAATATATATATAATATAGACATAGACGAATCAAAAACTTTTTACTAAAAGGTTAATATTTCAAAATTGTCTAATTTAAAATAGCCTCATCTGTCTTTTTTCTTCTCTATAGTATAAGATAACTTCAATAATCTCAATTGTTTAGCAGTTTTTTGATGTAAGGTTTTTTTTGTCGAAAAAAACATATTACCCTTAAATATCTGTCAGGAGAAAATAGTGAAGATTGTTACTACAGACACAATAATTCAAATCGATCGTACTGCACAGGAAGAGTTTCATATACCAGGATTAGTACTTATGGAACAGGCTGGTATTGCAGTATTTGATATCCTTGATGAACATATAGCAGCATCTGATTCTCCCGATAAGAAAATGTGTAATATCACCGTTATAGCAGGTCCGGGAAATAATGGGGGAGATGCCCTGGTAGCCGCCAGAGCTGCATCTGTCAGGGGATATAAGAGAATTACAATTCTGCTTGTACGGGAAAAAACAAATGAACTAATGCAGCAGCAAAGAGTGATGTGTGAGTCTATCGGAATACCGCTTTTCATTTGGGGTGATGCCGGTGTTCAAAAAATTCTTGATGAATCCGATATTCTGATAGATGGTATTAGCGGGACAGGGCTCTCCGGGGATATACGGGGACCCGCACGGGAAGTTATTGAGTCTATAGGTAAAATTATACAGGAGAAAGTGTGTAAGCCATTTATACTCTCTATTGATTTACCAGCCGGCATGTACAATGAGGGAGGAGTTGACTCTCTGGTGCTGGATGCGGATATCACAGTGACGATGGGTCTTCCAAAAACTCTGTTATATTATCCACACAATAGATTGAAATGCGGATTAATAATTTGCCGAAATCCCGGTTTCCCAGCTGAATTGCTGAAACAGTCTGAGAAAGAGGGGAGTATTATCTCTCTTGAGAGTATAAAGCTGCCGAAGTTGCCGAAAAATGCTTACAAAAACACAAAAGGACATGCAGGGATTTTTGCGGGTTCATCCGGTATGACCGGCGCTGCTATTCTTTCCTCCACTGCAGCCCTCAGGGTAAGAGCGGGAATGGTCTCTCTTTATGCTGATCCTGATGTATACCCTGCAGCTATTAAGCGAACAGCTTCGTTATTGGTCAATCCTGCAGCTTTTAATGAAGTAATTCCCGGCAGTGAACTGGCAGAGAAGTTTACATCACTATTGGTTGGTCCCGGATGGAGTACCAGTGAAAGCCATATTCCACAGCTTATTGAAATTTTGGAATCAGGACTCCCCACTGTTGTAGATGCCGATGGTATAACCCTGTATGCACAATTATTAAAAGCACCTGGTTTCAAAAATAAAAATACTAGATGTATTTTAACTCCTCATCCGGGAGAGTTTTTTAAATTGTCAGGTATCAGCATAAAGGAGAATCCTGAGAAGGTTATTTCTGCAGTTAAAGAATTTGCGGTAAAGAACTGCTGTACTTTGGTTTATAAATCCCATGTTACCTATATCGCCTCGGTTAGTGGTGAATTCTCTGTAATTGATGGAATGAATCCTGCAATGGGAACTGCCGGCTCCGGTGATGTCTTGGCAGGAATCATTACCGGTCTGCTTGCTCAGGGATTTGATGTATATAAAGCTGCCTGCCTTGGAGCGGCGATACATCAGAAAGCGGGTAGAATTGCTTATGAAAAAATTGGTATTTTCACGTCTGAGGATTTACTGTCTGTTATTTCCTCTCTGTCAAAATAGAAGGTAGGGGGAGACAGGAGGCCGGAGGCAGAAAACTGGAAGATTGGAAATTTAAAATTGTTCCTTTCTTCTGTTTTTCTTTTCTGTTTCCAGTCTCCCGTCTCCTCTCTATCTGAGTAATTGTGTATCTTTTTCAGATCATAGGTGTTTGATTTTTGTGAAGCGGATGTCAATTGTATAGTATTATTTGATATTACTTGACCTGTAGCGGTCTTTGGATTAAGCTTATATTAATAATAACGGGAGAACGAAATGATACAGTTTTATGTCTTGGCCCTGGTTTTTATGCTGTATGGAGCCGCTGTTTTGTTAGCGGATGAATATGGAGAAAAGGTAAATATTTTACTGAGAATTAAAGAGACCTACTCAATAAATCAGACCTTCAGCATTGTATTGATTGTTCTTACTGCAGTTGTTGGAATTTTGAAATTGATAAGCCCAACAAGTCCGGGTCCAGTTGTTATTGGAGATTTTCTGCCGGCAATAAACCTCATTGCACTTGCAGTATTCTTTACTTTTGATTTGGCAAGGAAACAAAAAAAATCAGATGATGAGCATGGAAATGTTTCAGAAAATGATGATGTTTTCGCTGATTCTGATCCAATTAGTAAGGTGCAGTCATTCTATTATAAAAATAAAAAAATACTTGGCTTTGCAACTTTAGGTATAGCATTGTTTCACTTTCTCTTCCCCGGTGCAGTTCTGCTTTAACGTCGGTTCTCCATCAGATACTCATTAAGATCGATCCCTATTCTTTTTTTTATCAGCTTACGGAGTTGAGATGAAATCACATCTATATGAAAATAGTAGTAATATAAGAATCTCAACCGCAGGAGTAGCCTGTAAAGGAGAGTACTATTTTGTAGCGAAAAGAAAGCCGGGCACCTCAATAGGTGAAAGTTGGGAATTTCCCGGAGGGAAAAACAGAAAAAGTGAGACCCCTGAGGAAACACTTAAGAGGGAGTTTTTTGAAGAATTTCAAGCTGAGATTACTGTTCATAAAACTCTTTTTGTGGGTGAATTTATGAATAAAGATCAAAAATATCAATTAATGGCTTTTAGTATAACTATAAACACTCCAGAAGAAGAGATGCTATTTGAAGAACATCAGGAAATTGACTGGAAAACGATCAATGAACTTGAATCTTCCAATATGGCTGATTCAGACAGACAGATCGTTTCCAGTTTGAAAAAAAATCTTAAATAACTGTACCGTCGGCAATTATTCCATTTTTAGGTATTACTATTATACCATCACAAATATGATAGTTATCAAAAATGCCATCAACTCTATCCATTGAATCGATACCAATTCGACAACCATCTCCAATTCTTGCATTTTGATCAATAATAGCTTTGCGAATAATAGTTCCCAGTCCAATTCCAATTTTTGGAATGCCATTCTTTATATTATCCTTTTTTTCCTGATCAGATTCATAGTAGCTTGAACCCATACAGTAAACACCATCAAGATTTACTCCGGATTCAATAAGTGTGCGGACACCAATAATTGAATTAACAATGGAGGCATTTGTAATAATACTGCCCTCACTGGTTAAAGACTGACTTATAGTGCAAAAATTAACTTTTGTTGCCGGAAGATGCCTTCTGTGAGTATATATTGGCATCTCTTCATCATAGAAATTGAAATCAGGTGTTAATGTTGCAAGATTGAGATTTGTTTCATAAAAAGATTTTATGGTCCCAATATCCTCCCAAAAATCATTAAAGATATGTGTCTGCACTTTCATATCTTTTATGGTTTCCGGAATAATTTCTTTTCCAAAATCGGTTTTATCATTATCCAGAGCTTTTTCCATGGCATCAGCGTTAAAAATATAAATACCCATAGATGCAAGATATTCTTTACCATTATTCTGCTGAGCCGTACTGCTGTTTTCATCCAGAATATTTTTTGGTGTTTTGTATTCAGATATATCCAACTCGATAGGGGGTTTTTCAAGAAATGATACTATCCGGCCGGTTGAATCTGTTCCTACAATTCCTAATCCGGTTGCATCTTCTCTGGATATTGCTTTTGCTGCGATGGTTATTTCAGCATTGCTCTCGATATGAGTTTTTAGCATTTCCCGGTAATCCATTCGATATAACTGGTCACCTGATAGAATAATGTAGTATTTTGGCTGCTGGTCGTGAAAATGTTTAATGTTCTTTCTGACAGCATCTGCTGTTCCCTGATACCAATCATCACTTTTTGGTGTTTGTTCGGCTGCAAGTATCTCTACGAACCCCTGAGAGAATGTATCAAAGATATATGTGTTAGAAATATGATTATGCAGGGATGCTGAATTAAACTGAGTTAAGATATAAATCTTTTTAATATCACTGTTGATGCAGTTTGATATAGGAATATCAACTAATCTGTACTTTCCACCAAAGGGTACTGCAGGTTTTGCCCGGTCTTTTGTCAGTGGAAGTAAACGTGTGCCTTTTCCCCCGCCAAGAACGATTGCAAGAATTCTTTTATTCATAATGCCCCTCCTTTGATAATGCTTTATCATATATTTCAATATATGATAAAGCTGATGAATCCCACTCAAACCGCATATTCATGCAACGGCTTCGGATCTCCTGTATCATATTTCGTGCAGAATCCCAAAAATTATCAGCTTGTTCTACAGCATGATAAATTGCCTCACCGGACATTAACTCAAATACAATACCGGTACCAGTAGAGAAATTGTCTGAAAAATGTTCTACCGTATCAGCCAAACCTCCCGTTTTTCTTACAATAGGAATCGTTCCATATCGTAAAGAATATATTTGATTAAGCCCACATGGTTCATATCGGCTTGGCATAAGGAAGAAATCAGACCCTGCCTCTATCAGATGGGCCAGATAATTATTAAATGTTATTGTTACTGATAAATTATTAAAATTATCAGAAAGTTCAGTTAATGAATTTTCAATTGCCGGATCACCAGTTCCCACTATAATAACTTGTAACGGAAAATCCTGCAGTATCCTCTCAAGCGCTGAAGGTGTCCCGCCGCAAAGCTCTCTGAATCCTTTTTGATCTGCTAAACGTGAAACCATACCAATTATGGGGATGTCGGGATTTACTTCAAGCTTCATGTGTCTTTGAAGTTCTGCCTTTAGGGATTCTTTATTATTTTGAAAACCTGCTGAGTAACGGGCGGGTAAGTATTGGTCGTTTTCCGGGTTCCATTCTGTATAATCAACCCCATTTAGAACTCCTGACAAATCTTTGCTTCGATTTGCCAGCAAGTCACTTAGTCCGGCACCCAGTTCACGGCTTTGGATTTCGGATGCATACGTTTTAGATACAGTGGTTATTTGATCTGAATGCTGAATGCCGGAAGCAAGGAAATTAATCTCTTTTGCATTTCTGGAGATATGGCTGTGTGCAGTAATAAGATCATCAGCTTTGAGATCTGTAAAATGAACATCATGTTTAGAAAAATTCCCCTGATAACCCAGATTGTGAATTGTCATAACACTAACAGCTTTTTTAAATATTTTCTCTCTCCTGTTTTTCAATAAAACAGGAAGGATTCCTGTTGGCCAATCATGGCAGTGGAAAACATCCGGATACCAGTTTAAGTGCCTGCAAATTTCAAAAGCGGCATAATTAAACAGAGTAAATCTGTACATGTTATCTGAAAATGGAGGGGCACCGGGCTCCCCATAGATTCCCTGACGATCAGAAAACAGCGGATGTTGTAAGAAAAGGAATTCTATTTTGTGTAAAACAGTTTTAGCTATCCTAAAAATTGTATCAACAGCATCAAATTTAACATGTATATTCAAGGGTAGGGTCTCTATAGCTGAATCTTGAATAAACCCATAGTGAGGAATTAATATTTTAACATCATGTCCTTTAATTACCAATTCCCGGGATAAAGCCGTAACGACATCGGCTAATCCACCGGATTTGGCATAGGGTACTGCTTCACTGGAAACCATTAGTATTTTCATATATATAATTAGAGCATGTATAGATATCAGCGTCAAGCAAATGGTGTATAAACTTTAGATATACTGCTGCCCTTCCAGTCCATCAATATAGTGTGCTGCACAGTGACTTGCAACAGCACCCTCTCCGGCGGCAACAACAAGCTGTCTAAAAGGTGTAGCACGCACATCACCAACAGCAAAGAATCCAGATTCATTTGTTTGCATATTCTGATCAGTAATAATATAACCAGCTTCATTTTTTTCTGCATTTACCGCTAAAGAAGTTTGAGGAATCGATCCTACAAATATAAATACAGCATCAAAATCTTCTTCATACGTCAAGTTGGCAGCTTTATTCAGCAGTGATATCTTAGAAACTTTTCTTCCATCTGCATCGCCGAAAATTTCCAGAAGTTCATGGCTTAACCGTATTTCAATATTTTTATTATGAGAAACTCTGTCCACAAGTGATTTTTGTGCTCTAAAACGGTCCCTTCTATGTATTAAAACAACTTTATCGGTGAGTTTTGATAAAAACATAGCTTCATCACAGGCCGCATCTCCACCACCAACAACCAACATTTTTTTTCCTCTAAAAAAAGGGCCGTCACAGGTTGCACAGTATGATACGCCTTTGCCGGTAAATTCTTTCTCACCTGGAATGCTTAATTTTCTATGTTTTGCACCTGTTGCTAAAATAACCGTATAAGCACGTTTTTCACCCTTAGAGGTGTTCAGTATAAAAATATCACCTTTCTTCTTAACTGAATTTACGGTTGCATTAAGTATTTCGGCACCAAAATTTAGTGCTTGCTGCGTAAAACGTTGTGTAAAATCAAAACCTGAGAGCTTTTCAGGAAATCCAGGATAATTTTCAAGATCATCAATAACCAAAGCCTGTCCGCCAGGGGCCATTTCTTCAATGAGTAAAGTTTTACGATTTGCTCTGGCACCATATTGAGCAGCAGTTAGTCCAGCAGCTCCGCCACCGATTATTATTATATCAGCATCCAATTTATCCAAATTCATGAGAACCTCCGTATAATTAACTATTCATCATATTAAATATTGTAAAAAAATAACTATATATTATATCGTTATAAATGAGTAAAAAGTAAAGTGGAATCGCATTAATTGTCTTTTAAGTGCTGCTTCTTAAATAGAGGGGGCCCTGCGTAACAGAATCAGGTCCGTTTTTTTCTAAACACTGAAGTCCCATGTCCAGCAATTTCGCTGCTATTGATCCGGCGGGATGAATAGAAAGATTCTTATTATCAATTTCCGGTCTGGCAGCACGTAAAATTGCTATCAGGAGTTCTGCATCAGGACCTGAAAAATGTATCTCCTGATAGTTCTGAAGATAGGTATCAAACAAATCTACAGCAGCTATATCAAGGAAGTTGGATATTTTTAAATTTCCTGAGTAGAGCGCACAGTAGAATCTCTGTTTTCTTGCGTCAATTACAGGTATTGTAATGCTGGATTTTTCATTGAGTGCTTCTTTGCTCTGAGTTAAGTCAGCATAGACATCCAGAGTTGGAACTGATACAAGGGGAATTTGCAGACCATAAGCAAGACCTTTTGCCGCAGACATGCCGACCCTTAATCCCGTGAAGGACCCTGGACCTCTTGTACATATTATTAAATCTATATTCTGAATTATTATATGGGCTTTGTTGCATAATTCATTAATATTAGGGATGAGAAACTCAGAGTGTTTTAACCCTATTTTTTTGTACGAAACAATAACTTCATGCTCATTACTAAGTGCGATATCTAGATATTCAGATGCAGTATCAAAAGCAATTACATTCAAACAGTTACTCCTGAAATTAAAAAAGATCTTGAATAGTCTTTCTCTAACGATATTTCTACTCGAATAGTATTGGCAGGGAGTAATTTATCAATTACTTCACTCCATTCAATAATAGTAACATTAGTACTGAATAACAATTCTTCAGCTCCCAGCATCTCAAATTCTTCAATACTTTCAATTCGGTAAAGATCCATATGGATCATCGGAAACTTGCCGTTGTACTCCTGGATTATGGTGAATGTTGGACTTGTAATAGGGTCTTCTATGCCCAGTGCCAATGCAATACCTTTTGCAATTACCGTCTTTCCAGATCCTAAAGGACCGCGAAGCGAGATAATTGATCCGGGAAGACAACTGTTTCCAATTATTTTCCCTAAATCAAGGGTCTGGTCTGCAGTTACTGTTGAACAGGTCATAAAAGACTGCATAGGTTAAGCCTCTTCAGAGATGAGCTTTATATATTGAGTAGCTACTTTATCTTCAGGATCAAATTCCAATGCAGCTTGAAAATAGCGAAGTGCTTCGCCTGAGTTTCCCATTTTGATATTCATAACACCAAAATTAGAGATGATTTTAATATTCTCTGGTTCGATCGCTAATGCTTTCTTTAAATAAGTTTCAGAATCTATAAAATCGTTAATTTCCATACAGCAAATAGCCAGTTCATTATAAACGTCAACATTGTTTTTTTCATAAACAAGACATTTTTCTAACGCCAATTTTCCATTTTGATAATCACTGATTCTTCTTGAAGCCCAACCCTTGAGAAACCATGCATTCCAAACTGTCGGATTTCTTAGAAGAAATTCATCTATTTTGGCAATCGCTTCAGATTCTTTTTCGAGCTTGATAAGGTCAAAGGCCTCAGCGAAAAGTTGATCATCATTATCCTGAACACTTATTTTATCAATTATTTCTTTAACTTGCGGACTTCTTTCATCGTTTGGTGCAATAGTAAGAAAAATATCGAAGTGTTCAAGTGTTTTTGCTAAATTGCGATGTCTTAAAAAGAAGTATCCTGCATAAAAATGTAAATCTGCTGAGTCTGGATGTAGTTGGATACCTTCAATATACACAGAGAAAGCCTTTTCAATATACTCTTCCTCAAGAGGGCTGCCGGTTTTTTCGAAAAGGGCTGCTTGTTCCTCATAGACTAGTGCAAGATTAAGGTGTGTTGCCGGTGATTCGGGTTCAAGATGATTTAAGGAAAGAAAGATCTCTTCTGCTAAATCAAAATTTTTTGATTCTGCTTTTATAATTCCGGTTTTTGTGAGCTCTGATACAAGATTTGGTTGTACGGCAAATATAAAATTTCGGTAATATTTAATCTCTTCGTGATCAGGTTTGTATGCGAATATCTTCAACATAGCTGAAACAATCATTTCCCAGGAGAGATCTTTCATGTCCCATTCAGATTGTCCTTCCGGTACTTCTACGGGGATAAGATGTTTGCTGTTTATCGTAAATCCTTCGATATTCCGTTCAGTTCCATCCGGGAGGGATATAAATATTATATTTCTTAAAGGATCCTGCACACGATCATTGGGCATAGTTTCAACTTTCATATATTTTCGACCTGCTGTTTGTATTATTTAGAAAAATATAAAAACCCGCAGTGCCGCTCAAAAATTAATCTCTTGAACTTCGTTTGTCCAGGTGGGTCTTCTATTCACTGCATCGTGTTCCAACAAAGTTGGAGCAATTCAACAGCAAAAAAATGAAGTCCCTTCTAATAAGGTTGACCCAAGAGACTTGTATTTCTCCCGAACACTGCAGGTCTAATGTTTTGCTTAAGACTCATTCTATTTTACATTTTTCGTAATGACTGAAGATTAAATCCTCAATCTATTTGATCACTGATTAACTTAATTAAATCAGAAGTTAGCTGTTCGGCTTTTTCAGATTCAACCATTTCCACTTGTTTAATTGAATTAAGCTCGGCAGTTGTTTTTCTAAGTTCATCGACAAGAATGAGATTGAGTAAAATACTAAGAGTAGTGTTATCAGTTACAAGGGAAGCTTTTCGAAGATTTTCTGCTTTTTCTTCAAGCAACTTGATTGTTTGTGCAAACTCCTCTGGAGTAGCATCGGTTCTTACAGATAACTTCCTTCCAAGAACAGTAACTTTTAATATGTGCTCATCCATGCCGGGCTCCCCCGGGTGCTGTGTCAATTAATAGAGGGGGATATCTTCTTCTGGTCCAAGATTGATGATCATATCATCGACAGGATCATCTTCAGGAAGTTCTATATCCTCAATTGTAGCACCATCATGCGAAATAAATATATCTGCTTCTTCATATTCGGCATTGGTAACGAATGAAGGATGATCAACATCCGTTACCTCTTCACCAGCTTCGTTCAGATTTTCTAATGCATTTGTAATGGTTTCTTCAATAAGTTTTGTATCATTACCAAGACTTTTGGCAAAATCTTTCAACTCATCGTTGTGCATTTTCAGCATTTCAAGTTCTTCACGCAGAGAAGCGTTTTCATCACGCAGTTTCTGGATAAGTGTTACAGCCTTCTTAATTCTTTCCTCAAGCAGCTGAACCTTATCTAATGTCAACACGTTATACCTCTAAAGCTTTTTTTGTCTGTACAATTATTGCTGAGAAGGCAGCTTTGTCTTCAATAGCCATATTTGAAAGAGCTTTTCTGTTAATTTCAATATTTAATTTTTTTAAACCATACATGAACTGTGAATAGTTTAAACCTTCAGATTGTACAGATGCAGAGATTCTTGTAATCCATAATCGTCTAAAATCTCTCTTTTTTCTTTTTCTGTCGCGATAAGCATATTGTCCGGCTTTTGTTACAGCATCTTTTGCTGTACGAAAGTTAGTACTTCGTCTTCCATAAAAACCTTTAGCTTCTTTTAATATCTTTTTTCTTCTATCTTTTCGTCTTGTTCCGTCTACTGCTCGAGGCATTTTGTATCTCCTTTAATTTAAAACTTGTAAGGCAGCAAAATTTTTGCTTTTTTTGTTTCAGGGTCACTTAACACACCTGAGTGTCTCAGGTTTCTTTTCCGTTTTGTTGTTTTCTTGGTCAGAATGTGTCTGGTTCCCTGCTTTTTGTACATTACCTTACCGGAGCTTGTTACCTTGTACCGTTTAGCAGCTGATTTTCTTGTTTTCATTTTTGGCATAAATTACCTTTCCTTCTGCGTTCTCAGGGAACAAGAATTCCCCCTGGAACAACATATATATTACCGCCTACAGCGGCATGAATTAACACAATAATGATAGTAGTTTACTATTTACTATCTTGAAAAGCGGTTAGTGCTTTTTAGTATTTTTTGCAGGGCTGACAATCATGGACATAAATCGTCCTTCCATTACCGGATTCCTGTCAAGTGCATAACCTATCTCATTTTCATCCAAAAGTACAAGTACCTTATCCAGTACTACACGACCTAATTCAGTATGTGCCAGTTCACGACCGCGAAAACGGATAGTTACTTTTACTTTATTCCCTTCAGACAAAAACTCTATAACATGTTTTGTCTTAAACTGCAAATCATGCTTCTCTATTTTGGGCTGCATGCGGATCTCTTTAAGCTTTATCTGTGTCTGGTTTTTCTTTGCTTCCCGCATCTTTTTTTCCTGCTCGTACTTATATTTTCCGAAATCAAGAATTTTACAAACTGGTGGGTTCGCGTTTGGTGATACTTCAACCAGATCAAGCCCGGCATCAGCGGCAATGGTCAGTGCTTCTTGTATTGGGACAACACCCCGTTGCTCACCTTTATCATCAATCAGCCGAACCTCAGGTATTCGGATTTGATTATTAATCCTCTGTTTTTTTGGAGCCAATATTCCTCCTACTGTTTTTCTATTCAAAACATCATAATAAAACAAATAATAGAAATTTTACTCAGTACTATAAGTATGAGTCTGAATCTCAGTTAAATTATAGCAAAATATATCATGAAGAGCATTATGAGTCAAAGGTATTAACTGCTAAAGAGCTATTTAAAAATAGCTTTTTAAGACTATTAATGGGATTTAAATAATAATAGTCAAATTACGATTAAAAAATTAAACTCAAAGTAGTGAAAGTTTTGAAAGCAGTCGGTTTCCCAACTGCCTCCATCTTAATTATTATGCATTTCCCGCAGAACCTAATACCTCAATATTTTTTCTTCCATACATTTTTTTAAGTTCAGCTCTTGCCGGTCCAAGATATTTTCTTGGATCAAATTCGCCTGGATTTTTGGCCATAGTTTCTCTAATAGATGCTGTCATAGCCAATCTGCCGTCTGAATCAATATTTATTTTACATACTGCAAGTTTAGCTGCTTTTCTTAACTGTTCTTCCGGAATACCTACTGAATCTTTTAGTGTTCCACCATATTGTACAATTGTTTTAACGTATTCCATAGGAACTGAAGATGAACCATGCAGTACTATGGGGAAACCTGGGAGCCTGTTTTCTATCTCTTCAAGTATATCAAATCTCAGAGGAGGTGGAATCAAGACGCCTTTTTCATTTTTTGTACATTGTTCCGGTTTGAATTTGTTTGCTCCATGACTTGTTCCAATAGAGATTGCCAGTGAATCAACCCCAGTTTTAGATACAAAATCTTCAACCTCTTCAGGTCTGGTGTAGGTGGATTCTTCAGCAACCACATCATCTTCGATTCCTGCAAGAACACCCAGTTCTCCCTCAACAGTAACCCCATACTTGTGCGCATATTCAACTACTTTTGTTGTTAAAGCAACATTATCATCATATGAGTGGTGAGAGCCATCAATCATAACTGAAGAAAAACCGTTATCAATACATTCCTTACAGGTTTCAAAAGTATCACCATGATCCAGATGCAGTGTAATTGGAATTTCATAACCCAATTCTTTCGCGTACTCAACAGCACCCCGTGCCATATTCCTTAAAAGGTTGATATTGGCGTAATCTCTGGCACCTTTTGATACCTGAAGGATTACTGGAGATTTTGTTTCAACACAAGCTTGTATAATTGCCTGAAGCTGCTCCATATTGTTGAAGTTGTAAGCAGGGACAGCATAGCCGCCTTTAATTGCTTTTTTAAACATTTCAATTGTGTTTACGAGTCCTAATTCTTTGTAGGATGTCATTACATACCCCTTGTAAATTTTGTTTCCAAAGCGTTTTCTCAGTTCAGCTGAAGCAGCATTAATAGGTTGCTAATAGCAATCTATTAACCCTAAACAGGTGAAAAACGTCTCTCTGGTTTAAATAGTAAATGGTTCAATATAAATTGAACTTACTGTATTCCCCCCTGTTGGTCAAGTCGGAACTTAATTATCACTGCTGTTTTGTTTGAATGGGTGACATTGACCACCATGCCTCAGATTGATAGACTCAAATCGTGAAACGTAGAAATTATTTTAATAAATTAATCGATACACTTTTAGGTATTCTTGTAACGTATATTTTACTTTCAAGTATTGCATGTTCCTCCGAAAAAATTGTTTTTATTGCAGATCCTGTTTTTGCAAACTTGTTCCTTACTGATAAAGAGGTAAAAAAAGAAATACGTGATATAGCTGCATCATATAACTACTCATTGGCCTTTCTTGAATATGATTCAATAACAACTACTGTAGAAGGTTCAACCGTTAAAATTGATCCTAAACTTGAAAAAGCACTGATGAATGGTAGCCAGATTATACTATCACCTATGCTATCCAATTTAGTAGTTTCAGGTGATGCTGCAGAAGGCAACGCAGAAGACACGGTAATATCAATTATAAGGGAGATTCCTGTTGAACAAATAGTATTTTGGGTTTCTGAAACAGATGCTCTGGATGATAATTATTATAGAATTATACGTGACAGTACACAGGGATGGTACGATGCCGGTCTCTTTGGAGGAACCTATACTTCTAAGGGTACTGCATTCATATACATCGGAAATGATAAAAAAGGAGAATCCAATGCCTTGTCGTTTTCGCAGGGGGCGGGGGATTCGGGTGCTGAGGCGTCAGAAATATTCACCATATCTAAAACAGCTTCAGTAACAGAATTGCGCGAAATTTTGGATTCAGCAAGTGTGAGTATTGCTGATAAATCAGTTTTAGGTGTCTATGCAGGCGCAAAAACAGCAGATATAATAAAACTGGCCAGAGAGTTGGGTTTGTTTGTAATTTGTGAGTATGCAGAGTGGATAATTGAAAAAAATGATGAAAGCTTTGGTACGATTACGGAGAATCTTCCTGTCGTATTCGAGAGAGTGTTTGAAAAGATTCAGAAAATTTCAATTCCTGAGAATAATGAGAATGAGAACGATGCTGTAACAGAAAACGTAATGATTATTCCCGGACAAATGGATTTTATCGTAATTCAGTAAGGAGACATATAATGGTTCATTCACCAAAAAAGCTCATAGTTTTTGTATTCATATTGGTAGGTGTACTATTTAGTGCTGCAGCAGCAGATTATTCTACATCTCTGCATGTGGGGATTGAGCCGGATCAATTATCCGTATATCAGGTTAATGGTGGTCTGGATTTGAGGATTCTTGGTGGACGAGGTGTTTTTGGGGCGAAACTTTCTGCAGATTATCTTCCAACAAATACTCGAAATTATCACAATACTGCAGGAAATATGTTTATAATAACTGGTTATGGCTTAATTCAGGCTTCATTGTTCTATGGAGACATGACTTTTTATGCAGGTCCAGGAACAAGTATTTACATAATGCCTGGGATTGGCACTTACTCTAGTCTGGCTGAGGATTCACTTTTTCATCTCACCTTTGGTACTGCTTTTAATCTATATCCCCTCCAGATTTTTGCTGAGGCAGAAATTGATGTAAGTTTCGGTCCGTTGAGCTTTGGTATTGCAAGACCAAGAATCCGGGTTGGGGCAGGGCTTTTACGCTAAAGCAAGTGGAACAAATAAAAATTTTTAATCATTGAATTATAGTGAAAAAATTCTCTTTAACCTGATTTATTAGTGATTCAGGTGTCTCTTTACGAACTAATACCGCTGTATTATAGATATAAGGCATATTTTCAGGTGTGTTTACTTTTCCTCTGCGCGGCTCCGGCGAAAGGTAAGGACTGTCTGTCTCTAAAAGGAGCCTGTTTGAAGGTGTTTTTTCCAATGCAGATCTTAAGGCATGGTTTTTTTTATAGGTTATATTGCCGGCAAAAGAGATCAGGAAATTAAGATCCAATATTTTCTTTGCAAGTTCCCAGTTTGAAGAGAAACAATGAATTATACCTCCTGCACTGCATGGATTGCTTTTAAGCAGTGCAATAAGATCATCATCGGCTTCTCTGTTGTGGATTACAATGGGAAGATTGTAAGAGTTTGCAAGGTTGATTTGGGCTGTTAATAGGTCTTTTTGAATTTTCCTTGTACCATAATCCCAGTACCAATCAAGTCCTATTTCCCCAATAGCAGAGGGGGAACAGGCACGAATATCATTTTCTAAAACCTCAAGGAACTCAGGCAGTGGGGTTCCTTTTTCAATATCAGCGGCAAGACCTGGATATAATCCGGATGCGATTCGTATTTTGGGAAATTCCCTAAGTAAGGCTTTTCGCCCGCCTGTATCCCCCGGCTCAACCCCAATATCCAGTCCACCAAGAAACCCGTTTGAAAAAAGGTTACTAAAGTGTTTTTGTATAGTAATTCCCTTGTTCTGCATATACATAGAATGAAAATGTGAATCAATTAATCCGACAACAGCGGTGTGTTCAATCATGCTTTCAGGTTAAAGATTTTATACGCTTTTGGCAATTAGCTGATATTACTTAAATCAACAATGGAAGGGGCACGAATCTCATGCATAGTTATTGACCAATTTCAAGGAGATGGTTACTATATCCCCTCAGATTATATATATTTTATTCTGAGCCGAAGTGGTGGAATTGGTAGACACAGGGGACTTAAAATCCCCCGGCTGAATAAGCTGTACGAGTTCAAGTCTCGTCTTCGGTAAACGGCATTTAAGATGCCTACAATGATGATTATTAAGCATTTCAAAAATTTTGAAGTGCTTTTTTTATGCCTAAAACACGCTCATAAACGCCCAACTGGGACACCTTTTGTCTATTTACTGGGACGCATTCCGCTTTACTTCCATTTATTAAAAGTGTAAAATCTCTGTAATAGGAAGGTAGCTTATGGAAATTTACAAACGGAAATGGAAAAACAAGCAAGGTGAAGAGGTTCTTTCAGCTAACTATTATTTCAAAGTTAAAGTTGATGGAAAGAGAAAAAACATTTCTACCGGTAAGGCATATAATGGACCCGTGAATTAGGACATCAATCTTAGTTTGGTGTTATACTAAAAGCACGGAGAAAAAAGTGTCAAAGAAAAGAAGATCATTTAGCAACGAATTAAAATTCACCATAGTTC
>JABMQR010000146.1 GCA_013202335.1 Bacteroidota bacterium | reverse complement strand
TATTCAGATATGGTAAGAAGAAAACCGACCTTTCCGATGGAAAATGCTGTTCGGGGCATGCTTCCCAAAGGTAGATTGGGCAGAGAACTGTTCACAAACATGAAAGTATATGCAGGTGTAAGTCATCCGCATGCAGCACAGCAACCCGAAACAGTAGAACTTTAAGGTCAGGAGCAGGTAAGTGGATATGGATAAGAATTTAAATCTTGCATTAGGAACCGGCAGAAGAAAAACTGCAATTGCACGCGTATACCTCAGAGAAGGTAACGGAGCTATTACCATTAACGGTCGGGACGTGGATGAGTACTTTGGTAATCCCAGTTTTGTGTATGTGGTAAAACAACCGATGGACGTTACCGATTCATTAGTAAAATTTGATATAGTAATCAATTTGAAGGGCGGAGGACCATCAGGTCAGGCCGGTGCATGCCGACATGGTATTGCAAGAGCTCTTCAGGCTTATGATATAACAAACACAAAAGTACTTCGATCAAATGGGTTTCTTACCCGTGACTCTAGAATGGTAGAACGAAAGAAATATGGACAAAAAGGCGCACGCCGAAAGTTCCAGTTCTCAAAACGATAAATCGTTTTTTGGGAGAATTGAAAGAGGAGTTAACCGGAACAGCTTTACTGCTGCTGCGGAGGATGGCTCCTCTTTTTTTATTTCCGGGAAGCTAGCAGAACAGTTTAATCTGTCTATCGGTCAGGAACTAACAGAGCAAGAGTACTCAGATCTGAAAGAGCGGATAGATGTTCGGAAAGCAAAGAGTAAGGCAGTTGAATTACTTGCAATTCGTGAGCACTGTACCGCTGAACTGCGAACAAAACTTTCCAGAAGAGAATTTCCTGAGAAAACAATACAACAGGTAATAACTTCCCTGACAGATAACGGACTGCTTAGTGATCGGCGATATGCAGAAATATGGGTTCGGATTCGATTAAGAAAAAATCCGGAGGGCAGAGCAATGCTCTCTGCCGGATTGGCCCGAAAAGGTGTGGCTCGGGATATAATCCAGGAAGTTCTTGATGACTGTATTGATGAGGATACCCTGGACATAGCTCTGAAGAGCGCTACAGAAAAACTTCTGAGAAGTAGGAGCATGAATCGTGATAAAATGATGCGTGCGCTTATACGCCGCGGATTTGATTACGGTCGTGTCTCAAGAGTAGTCAATCGGAGTTTTCCTGAACAGTCAGATAATAACTTTTAAGAAATCCCAACATCAAGTTTATTCACACTTACACGTACAAAAAAAGACTGCCTCAGTTGAGACAGTCTTTAAATCATATCAATAAATAACTTCAAAAATTAACTACTCAAAAGTTTGCGAAAGCAAACTTCGGAAATGAAATTCTAAAATATTTCATTTCCGAAGTTCATTCATTATTTTTTAAAGTTGAAAGTTTTCATACCGGGGTATGAAGCAGTTCCTTCAAGATAATCTTCAATTCTCATAAGCTGGTTATATTTTGCCAGTCTGTCTGATCGGCTCATTGACCCGGTTTTAATCTGTCCGGTTTCAAGTGCAACTACAAGGTCGGCAATGAAGTTGTCTTCAGTTTCACCTGATCTGTGTGATACAATTGCGGTATAACCGGCACGTTTAGCCATATCTACAGCTTCAAAAGTCTCTGTAAGAGTACCTATCTGGTTTACTTTAATAAGAATTGAGTTTCCGATTCCCAGTTCAATTCCTTTAGCAAGTCTTTTTGTGTTTGTAACAAATAAGTCATCACCAACAAGCTGAACTTTGTCTCCGATTCTGTCTGTCAGCAATTTCCAGCCGTCCCAGTCATCTTCATCCATTCCATCTTCAAGTGAAATAATAGGATATTTCTCTGCCCATTCTGCCCAGTAGTCTACCATCTCTTCACTAGTAAGAGTTGCACCGGTTGACCATCTCAGCTCATATTTTTTAGTCTCTTTGTTGTAGAGTTCTGACATTGCAGGATCAAGAGCAATCATCATATCTTTTCCGACGGTGTAACCGGCTTTTTCAATTGCTTCGATAATAACTTCACAAGCTTCTTCATTTGATTTAAGGTTTGGTGCGAAACCACCCTCATCACCAACTGCAGTGCTGTATCCTTTTGCTTTCAGGATGCTTTTGAGGTTGTGGAATACTTCAGCGACCATACGGACTGCTTCACGAATTGAAGTTGCGCCAACAGGCATTACCATAAATTCCTGGAAATCCACGGAGTTGTCTGCGTGAGATCCACCATTAATGATGTTTGCCATAGGAACCGGCAGTACACATGAGTGATAAGCACCAAGATATTTGAACAGTGGTATACCCAGGAAATCAGCTGCGGCTCTTGCGGTTGCCATTGAAACGCCAAGAATTGCATTAGCTCCCAGTTTTCCTTTGTTTTCAGTTCCGTCAAGTTCAATCATAGCTCTGTCGATATCAACCTGATCCAATGCATCAAGACCGATAAGTTCACCGGCAATAATATTGTTAACATTATCTACAGCTTTCAAAACCCCTTTACCAAGGTAACGGGATTTATCGCCGTCACGAAGCTCAACTGCTTCATGAATTCCTGTTGAAGCGCCTGACGGTACTGCAGCACGTCCCATAGATCCGTCTTCCAGAATTACATCAACTTCAACAGTTGGGTTTCCGCGTGAGTCAAGAATTTCTCTTGCCTCAATAAATTCAATAATACTCATAAATCTACTCCTGAATTGTATACAGTGAATGTTTCACTGTTTATTGGGTGTGTCAAATTATACAATTTGATAACACATCTTATTAATGAGAGGTTTTTTGATTAAATGGTATAAGACATAAGGTTGGTCAAGCTGAAATAATCAAAAACATCAAAGAACAATGCTCCTTGTTCAGCTGAACTATCGTATGTAACAGGGCTTAATGTCAAGTATATCACCCCCTGCGAGGCCATTATTCTTGTGCAGATTGCATGAAGAATCTCTATACTTTCTGTTTGCTGAATATCCAAATAACAGGTACAATACTACTATGAATGAGAACACAACTTTCGCACCGATATATTCACTGCTTCCCATGACAGATGAACTTATGTATCAGATAATTTTCTGTATGGAAGATCAGGCTGGGACATACTTATTTGATATGGCAGATGGCGTACCAATCCAGAAGGAGTTTACCGTTGGCGGTGCTGAAGAGAAAAAAGCACGATACCGGGACCTTCCCTCTTGGAAACCCGCTGACGGTTTTAGAATTATGGAGAAATTTGTCTCATCACTCAGAAATCCTATATTCCGTGAAAAACTGAAAGAGTCGCTCTCTATGGGGAAGGGTGTCTTTAGAAGCTTTAAGAATAATCTAAAAGAGGAACCTGCCATTGAACGGTTGTGGTTCTATTTTAAAGAACGGGAAATTAAGCGCAGTATCTATATATGGTACGAACAGCTTTCAGAGATTTCGTACCTGGAACAACTCGGAGAACCTGAACAGGATATCTCAGATTTGATACTCTCTGATTTTGTTGTTACTGAGAATAGGGAGAAATGGGGAGAATACATTTTAAAAATTGGTGAAAATCGATTGGATGATGAGTTTTCCGGAGTCGATTACCCGCTTAATGAGATTTTGGTGCAGGAATATCAGAAAACATGGAGTGAGTTTAATAAGAATTGGTTAATTATATTTGTTGAGTCTCCTTTAGAGGACTTTGCAGGTTTTATAGGTGCTGAACCACTGTCACCGGATGAATCTACACTCGTCTTCTCAGTAAAGCATTTATATGTTGAACCACGCTATCGCGGATTAGGTATATTCAAACTTCTTGCAGACTCCTTGTGCAGCCGGGCGGCTGAAATTGGGGCAGAGAGAATTGTAATTGAGCTGAGCGGTAAATCGTCAGTTATATCTTCAGCCTTGGAACAGCGGGGGTTCATTCCCTTTAGCGAAAGATTCTCTTTGGATCTGGCTAAATGGAAGCAGGAACAGCGGGGAGAATAGGGAGCCTGAACTAGAGTACTAGTTTGGGTAGTTGCTTCGCAACTGCGGGAGGTTCTTTCTTCCGGGTTTCCGGTCCTCTGAATCCCAGTCTCCAGCTTTCTGTTTCCCTTCCTAACGTTTATTTAGGAAGTTCTCGAGTTCTGTTATTTTTCGTATAGATGGGTATGCAGAATTCAAATGTTTCTGATCCTCATCTATTAGCAGTACTTGTCCCCCTAAATCTATAAACGGCTGCATAAAATGAATGTTGTCATCAATGAATAGGATGTTTTCAACGGGTACATTAATTGCTGAAAGGGCAGTGTTGTAGGCAATTGGTGAGGGTTTGTTGTTAAAGTTATAATCCCTTATATCAAAAACCTTATCAAATTCATGACGTATATCAAGCACTTCCAGCACACGCTCGGCATGCTCTCTAATTGCGTTGGTCAGGATGGAACGAGGGATTTTAATTCTTTTCAGCATTGCTGCTAAGTCCGGATTTGGCGTAATGTAGTTTCCAATATCTTTCATGTGGATCCAATCAAGATAGTCTTCAATATCCTTGAGCCCATGTTCTGCTATAAGCCAGGACACGGTGGTTCCATGCTTTATAAATCCTTTCGCTCGTAATTCATCTGCTTCTTCCTCACTGATCCCCATAAACTTTGAAACATACGTAACAATTCTATTGTTAAATGCATGCTCAACCCGGCTTGAAGCGGGGTATAAAGTGTTGTCTAAATCAAAAAGTATATACTTAATTTCTGTATGTTTATTCATGCTTTTAATTAAACATAGTTTACTAAATTATACAATAAGTAGCCTGTTTTACCCTTTTATTAAATATATTTTAGGTGATAATTCCTACTGCTGCATAAAAATAGGACGGTTTTTGTAAAAATAGTGCTATTAACTGCTATAAATCTGTATATTTTCTTGACAGCTATATAGTCGGTTGCTATAATAGTCGGAGTATAGCTAAATAAATAAAGGGAAGATGCGGGTCATAGGCCTGCCCCGAAAATCTTAGGAGGAAGTATGAAAAAACTTTCAATAATTCTTTTGGTATTGATTCTTGCAGGCGGATTTGCATTTGCTGCCGACATCGCGGTAACGGGTAGCGCTGCTGTTGATGTTGTGTATGATTTGGATGCAGAAACATTTGGATTGGTAAATACTCCATATGTTGCTGATATCTCATTTGCTCTGAATCTTGCCTCTGGTTCTGGTTCTGGTTCTGGTTCTGGTGATGTATATGCAGAAATTGGGATTGATGCTGGGATTGATGCATATATAGATGGTTTTGATGCAGACGCAAGTGGTGTAATAGATGGTACAGAAACAGCTGATAATGAAATCAATGCATGGGCTTCCGTTACTTATGCAAATATCATTGCTGGTGACTGGACAGTAGGAATTCTTGGATCATCTGCTGGTTTTGACAATGCTGTTTCATACTTTGATGACGACGCTGATGGAGTTGCAGATCAGGATTCTGTTGTACCTGCATTTGGCGCCGGAACTGGTGTAACTATTTCTTATCTGGATTATGTTATTGGTGCAGATTATGCAGCAGACGGTACTTATGCGGTATCAGCTGTAGCAGCTATGGATCTTGCTGATGGTGTTTCCGGATCTGTTGGCTTTGCATACGACGGTGCTTTTTCTGCAACCGGTACTGCTGCTGTAGCTATTGGCGATGGTGCTCTTGACCTTGCAGTCGATTTTGCTGGAACTGATGTTGAAGTCTCTGCAGCCATAGACTATGCTCCTGCTGTTCTTAGTGTATACTACGGTGCTGACCTTAACGCTAAAGTAGCTCTTGATCTTGCTCCTATTGCTCTGTCTGTTGACGTTCGTGACATTCTCACAGCTCAGGATATAAATGTATCTGCTTCTACTACTGTAGACGCTGCTGCAATTTCTGTTGGTGGTGGTTTCGTTGTTGATACTAGTGCTTGGGACGTGAGCGGCTCAGTAGCTTATACAATGGATGATGCTGTACTGACACTCGGTGGTGGATATACCTCAGCCAGCGTTCTTAATCTTTACGCTAGCGTAGTATCTACAACTGTAATTGATGGCGCTACTGTAACTCTTGCTTATGCAGGTGACGATTTAACTGGCGCTGAACTTTTAAGTCTCACTGACCTAGGTACTATCACTGCTGGAGTATCTATTGCTCTCTAAGCAATTAGTATATATTTGCTAATACAAAAGCTGATCCTCCGGGGTCAGCTTTTTTTTGTGCTTATCGGAAAATATACTGCAGCACTGCTGCAGTATATTTGGATTAAATGAAAGGTATCATACCCCAGGGCAAGCCTGACTGAATCTAAAGATTCAGTTTACCAGAACCGCTTTGGCGGTTCTATTCCGCTGAAAACTGCTGAACGGTAAACCGTTCAGCTTGGGAGTTTCGCTTACGCAAAACTCCATGCTTT
>JABMQR010000145.1 GCA_013202335.1 Bacteroidota bacterium | reverse complement strand
GCTTTGAACGTCCCATGGGTACCTCTTTATAGTTTTTTGTTGGTTCACTAACTATATCAGAACCCTGTGGGACTTTCTTCTTTTTCCCGCTTTTAGGCGGACATTTTATTTTACCGCGCGGGTAAGAATTTGCTTCTGTAGATTTTTATTGATGAACACAGTTTTTTAAGGTATAGTGTTCGTATATTCCGGTAAATGATTTTGCCGGGAAAAACAACATATTGGAGATCCGAGCCGATTCACCTAAACTACTGAGGTATGGTGTGAGGCCGACAGGGTTGTGTGGGAAACTAAGCAGCCTTCCATCATTGAAAAGGAACGTCCATGTACACGCTGAAAAAAATTTGCCTTGTAGTGGGTATTCTGCTGTTTGCTGTCTTAGCAAGCCTTATAGCAGAAGGAAACGCGGAAAAGTCAAGTCCGACTGTTGCATCAAACAACGTACAGATGAGAATCAAACTCGCCTCAACTACCAGTACTGATAACTCAGGATTATTCGGTGCACTATTGCCGATCTTTGAACAGAAGACCGGAATTGGTGTGGATGTAATCGCAGTGGGAACCGGTGCGGCCATCACTCTTGGCATGAATGGTGATGTCGATATCATCCTGGTCCATGCGAGATCCCGTGAAGATCAGTTTATAGCTGATGGATACGGTGTGAACCGTCGTGATGTGATGCATAATGATTTTGTCATCCTTGGACCAGCGGCAGATCCTGCAGATATTCGGGGAATGACCAGTGCAGCAGAGGCTTTTTGCGCTATTGCCGGTGCCGAAGAAGTCTTCGTATCACGTGGAGATGATTCCGGGACACATGTCCGCGAGCGTCAATTGTGGGATGGTGCCGCATTAACACCAGCCGGTGCCTGGTATCGGGAAGCCGGACAGGGGATGGGTGCTGTATTGACCATTGCTAATGATATGGGTGGATATACCCTATCGGATCGCGGTACCTATATTGCCATGCAGGATAATATTGATCTGGAAGTGCTTGTCGAGGGTGATAGCAATCTGTTTAATCCCTATGGAATTATACCAGTGAATCCTTCAATGCATCCGCATGTACAGTATGAAGCAGCAATGCTGTTGACGGCATTTTTTACCTCGATTGAGGGACAGAGAGCAATTCAAGAGTTCAAAGTCTCGGGGCAGCAGCTTTACTATCCTGATGCATTAGACATCAGCCTGCTGGATTAAGGGGCTGTAAAGAGATGGAATCAGCATTTATCCGGGCAATAAAACTACTCATATCTCTGGATCATGAAATTTACCAGATAGTCTCAGTTTCAGTTCGTTTGGCGCTGACATCCACACTTTTTGCCTCACTTCTCTCGATACCGGCCGGTATACTCCTCGGTTTTTCCCGGTCCCGGGCTGTTCGCAGTATAAAAGTAATTTTAAACAGCCTAATGGCAATACCTACCGTAGTAGTTGGTCTCTTCGTATACTCGATGCTCTCACGTTCTGGAGCATTCGGCTCAATGGGACTGCTGTTCACCAGAACGGCAATTATCATCGGGCAAACTCTGTTAATCTTTCCCATTATCACCTCGATGGTGCTGGGGGTTATACAGTCGGTTGATCCTGTTTTACGGGAGACATTGACATCGTACGGCATAACCGGAACACGAAAACACCTGATCATTATCAGGGAAGTAAAGACCCAGATACTGCTGGCCATTGCCGCGGGATTCGGTCGTGTTGTGGGTGAGGTAGGGGTATCAATGATGCTTGGTGGAAATATCCGCTGGTATACCCGAACTATCACCACATCCATAGCCCTGGAGACCAGTAAAGGTAATTTTGAACAGGGATTGGCACTGGGAATCGTTCTGTTGATTATCTCGCTGGGTATCAATCTCATCCTGCATGTGAGTGTGAAAAATGAAGCATAACAGCATAATGATAAGACAACTTCAATTCTCATATATTCCCCAGGAACCGGTACTTGCGATTTCCGAAATACAGATACTCTCCGGATCGGTAACTGCCATTCTCGGAGGAAACGGAACCGGTAAGACGACACTGCTGAAGCTAATTGGTGGTATTTTGGATTCTGACAGCGGTAGGATAACCTTCCCGAATAATGAAACAACACTCTATATCCACCAAAACCCCTATTTGCTAAAGGGATCCGTGGAACAGAATATCAGACTGCTTCTGAAGAAACCTCTGATGGTCAATAAAAAAACCGTAGAATCCGGACGCATCGGGAACGTTCTCAGTCGGATGGGACTTGATGGATACGAAAAAAGACAAGTGCATAAACTCTCAGGTGGTGAGAAAAAACGGGCAGCAATTGTCTGTGCACTCCTTGCTGACCGGGACATCATTCTGATGGATGAACCTACGGCACATCTTGATGAGCAGAGTATTCTGCAGCTGGAGGAATTGGTAAATGACCTCAGAAACAGAGGAAAGACGGTTGTTCTGGCTACTCACGATCAGGCCTTTGCCTATCGGCTGGCCGATGAAGTATGGCAGCTTGAACATGGTGTACCGGTTATGTTCGATTACAACTATCTGCATGGGAACATCAGCAGGACAGATGAGTATTTCAGCTATTTTTCCTGTGGAGGGGCAGAGCTGAAAGTGGTACCGGCACAAGGTTCAATTACTACAGCGGTGATTGACAGCAAGGATATCATCATATCCCGTCATCCGATTGACAGCAGTGCCCAGAATACCCACACAGGCATAGTGATCCATATTGAAGAGCGGGAGAGTACCGTGCTGCTGGAAGTGGACTGCGGTTTTACTATCCGGTCATCAATAACCCGGCGGTCGTTAGATACGCTGGAGATTAAGAAGGGGACGGAGGTGTTTGTTATTTTCAAAACATCTGCCGTAAGACTCTACTAAATGATTTGTTTTAACGATGTAAACAGGAGCTGGAATGTATGAAGAAAATAGATATGATGGATCATCACCAGGCTGAAAAAATTATTCTCAGCCAGAATAAACTGCTTAATAACGATACAGAATTAGTATCCCTTACCGATGCATTGGGAAGATATTTGGTTGAACCAGTGCTCTCTATTGTGGATTCTCCACCGTTTAACAAATCGGCTATGGATGGATTTGCCGTTGCAGCAGGAGATAATCTTGTGGGAACCCGTCTCATAATCCAGGAGACAGTCGCGGCAGGAGATGTGCCTAAGCTGTCGATCAGGAAAGGATATGCCACCCGAATTATGACCGGGGCAATGATTCCGGAAGATAGCGAACGGGTAATACGGGTTGAGTTTACCACTGAATCAAATGGGATAGTGGTAATTGTTAAACCTGAAATGCAAAACGCTTCCAATATAATTTTACAGGGTGAAAATACCCAAACAGGATCGGTGATACTGGATAAAAAGCGCCTGAATTCCCGGGATGCCGGAATACTTGCTGCATCGGGAATCGGCAGTGTTACCGTATATCGTAAGCTTAAGGTGGCAACGGTTACTACCGGCAGCGAATTAGCTGAACCGGGGACAGGGCTTAAACCGGGATATATCTATAATAGTAACAGCTATCAGCTTGGAGCGCAGCTTCAGGAGATGGGATGTGAACATATTCCACTGGGAATAATCCCGGACACGCTGGAAGCGCATGAAGAGTACCTCGGACGCGGGCTTGAAGAGGCCGATATTCTGATTGTTACCGGCGGGGTCTCTATGGGTGATTTTGATTACGTTCCTGAAACTCTGCGAAAATTGGGGACGGAGGTACTGATTCATGGACTCCGGATTAAACCGGGAAAACCATTACTTTTCGGCAGGAAGGACGACACTCTGGTGTTTGGTATGCCGGGAAATCCTGTCTCATCCTATGTTTTATTTGAGGTACTGGTGAAACCGCTAATCTATGTTTTGAACGGCCTGGAATATGCTCCGATATCGATTTCCGGAGAGCTGACTGATCAGGTTGGACGGCATGATATCGAACGGCATGAATTCCGGCCTGCACGGATTAGACGTGTTAAGGGAATGATTATGGTTGAACCGCTTACGTACCACGGATCATCACACCTCAACGGCCTGCGCTATGCTGATGGCCTTTTTCAGATACCCACGGGAATTAAAACACTTGATAAGGGGGCGATTGTCGATGTTAGACTCTTTTAACCGACCAATCTACTACCTGCGGCTTGCGGTAACCGGAGCCTGCAATCTCCGTTGTACATATTGCAGCCCTGATGACGTTAACATCTGTGAAAAGGGCGGCCAGCTCTCATTCTCCCGGATAACGGAGATCATACAGGCTGCAGCCTGTATTGGATTCTCAAAACTACGTTTAACCGGTGGAGAGCCGCTGGTACGAAACGATATCGTCAGCATCGTAGAAGCCGCAAAAGCTACCGGTGGTATTGCCCATATTAGTATGACAACAAATGGAACGTTACTTGCTGGTAAAGTTGCTGAACTTCGCAAAGCCGGGATGGATTCCATCAATATATCACTCGATACGCTGGATTCTGACAACTTCCGGAATATTACCCGGGGTGGAAATCTGCAGGAGGTGCTGGATGGGATAGAGGCGGCAAAACAGGAAAATTTTTCTCATATAAAAATAAATACCGTAGTGGGAAGCAGGACTGATCCCGATGACCTGCAGCATATCCAGGATTATTGTGAACTCAACGGGCTGATTCTGCAGAGGATTAAGGAGTACCGGCTGGATAAGAAGAAAGAGGATGATGAACAGTTTGAGCGTCCGCCCCGCTGCGGTGGGTGCAACCGAATTAGAATAACTGCGGATGGATTTATTAAACCCTGTCTGCATGGTAATGATGAAATACCGATTGATTTTGATGATATTGAAGGATCGCTGAGAAAGGCGATATATATAAAGCCGGAGAGCGGGGAGACCTGTACAAACCGGGGAATGGTGAATATTGGAGGATAATATGGATTTTAGCCATCTTGATGAGCAGGGAAATGCCCGAATGGTGGATGTCTCCCTGAAAGATGTAGTAAAGCGGACTGCAAAAGCTGCCGGATATATCAAACTGCAGGCTGCTACCCTGGCCCGGATACGGGATAAAACTATTCCCAAAGGGGATATTTTTACTACCGCAAAAATCGCGGGGATTATGGCTGCTAAAAAAACCTCTGATCTTATTCCTCTTTGTCATCCGGTCATTATTGATTCAGTCGATCTTACCTTCGCCATATTGGAGGATCGTGTGACTATCGAAGTCACAGCTGTGTGCTGTGGTCGAACAGGAATTGAGATGGAAACACTCAGTGCAGTCACAGCAGCAGCACTCACCATATATGATATGTGCAAGGCTGTGGACAAGCAGATGGAGGTTGGCGGTATTCACCTTGTAGAGAAGAAAAAGGAGCAGTTAGCATGAGCGTTGAAGAGATTCAAGGAGTGGAAAAATCTTTCAAAATAATGTCGGTGAACATTTCTGAGAAGAAAGGGGTGCGAAAGCATCAGGTAAAAAGTATTGAACTGCAAATTGGTCACGGTATTGTGAATGACGCGCATGCAGGGGATTGGCACCGTCAGGTATCACTCCTTGCAGAGGAAGATATTGAATTGATGCGAAAAGGCGGTGTTGATCTGGTCTGGGGTGATTTTGCCGAGAATATTACCACACTGGGAGTTGTGCTTCACGAACTGCCGATTGGGACTATTCTCACCATTGGAGATACGGAACTTGAAGTGACTCAGATTGGTAAATCCTGTCATTCAGCCTGTGAAATACGAAAACTAGTCGGTGACTGCATTATGCCGAAACGGGGAATTTTTGCCAAAGTACTGAAGGGGGGGATGATAACAAATGAAAATATCGGTTATTACCATATCTGATCGTGCATTTAACGGTGTATATGAGGACCTTTCAGGACCTGAGATCAGGAATATACTGGCTTCCGGCCTGAACGCTGAAGGAGACCTCAAGTTGAAGGGTGAAATAATCCCGGATGAATTCGATGAGATTATTACCGCCTTAGAGGGACACAAGGATGCAGATATTATCATCACCACCGGCGGCACGGGTATTGGTCCGCGCGATGTCACTCCGGAAGCGGCTGAGCAATGGTGTGATAAATCTGTTCCCGGAATAGCAGAGGCTCTGCGTACCATGTCTCTGGGTGAAACGATGTCCGCTATGCTTTCACGAGGGTTTGCCGGGGTGAAGGGCAGAACGCTTGTTATCACGCTGCCCGGGTCAGTTAAGGCTGTTCGCTCGTGTACCAATTATCTGGTACCGGTACTGAAACACGCTGTCTCCATGATGGCGGGGAAGGGGCATTAGGGGTCTTTCTATTTCTCTATCAGCATAGATACTCTGAAAAAAATATCAGTTTATACATATTCATAACAATGATTATGAGATCATTCTCAAGCTGCTGATCAATTTCCAATTCTATGTAGTTGGTGAGGAAGAGGAGAGTAATCGGGAACTTCCGTTTCCCTTCAAAAACAGTACCATAGATGGAATTTTCATAAGTGGCGAGCTTTCAAATGAATATATTCAGGCTCTTGTCCATACCAGTATACCAGTATACCTGTAATATCCGTTGGCTTCCATGTAACTGATATCGATATCGACAGTGTTATCGTTGACGATTTTTATAACAGCAACAGAATTACAAATGCTCTGATCAAGATGGGGTATGATGAAATGAGACTCTTTCCATCGAGAGTACAGATTTCTGGAAAGAGATGAAAAAGAATTGTATAGGAAACTTACTTGTCGGGCTCAACTCAGTCTGCTCATCGTTTTAAAGATTTTTCAAAGACCTTTTCGATTATATTCAAGTCTTGCTTTTTCTGATATTGAGTAATATTGTATGAAAACGAACACTTGCTTATAAAACAAAATCAAAAGGAATTAGCTGTGGTGAAAAAAAAGGATCAAAATGCGGGGAAATTGAAGATTGGAGACAATTGGAATGCGATCTCCATTATCGCCTATTCCCAGAATAATCCCTTAAAGGCTATTGCCGAGTTTGTCGAGAACAGCATCGACGCTCAGGCAAAACATATCAGAATAATCCGGGGTAAACATAATCACCAGCACTATATCAAGATAATTGATGACGGGACAGGAATTGACGATTTTTCCTATGTAGCAACCCATATTGGGGATTCGCTGAAGAGAAAACTCAAAAAACAAGGTGCATTGAATATCCAGGGGGAGTTCGGTATCGGGTTGCTGAGCTTCTGGACCGTGGGTGAGCAATTAATGCTGACATCAACCGGAAGCGAAGGGAGTACCAGACGTATGAAACTGGTAAAGGACAATCCGGGATACACTATTACCCAGGTCAGGGAGCTCTTTGAACAGGGGACGGGGACGGAGCTTCATATAGTACCGTTGCTTTCCGGGATCCGGCAGCTTTCGGGAGAGAAAATTCAGAACTATCTTGCCTCGGAATTGCGGGACAGAATTTCTAAAAGCGGGGTTGAGATACGTATAATTGATAAAACTGCCAGAAAAGAACTTCTTGTTGAGCCGAGGAAGTTTGCCGGGCAGCTAATACACAACCTTGTCCAACCGCTAAGTCCTCTTGGCGATATTTACTGTGAACTCTATATACATGATCCATCACCTGAAAACAGCATTGGTCTCTACAAGCATGGAACACGGGTAATCAATGATATTACCACACTTGATGCATTTTCCCGGCAGCCATGGAATTCTGATCTTCTGGAGGGAATAATTGACGTCTCCTTTCTCCAGCTGACACCCGGAACCCGAAATGGAGTAGTGCTTGACGATGCATACGAAAATTTTCTTATATCGATGGACCGGATAGCGCAAGCTTTGGGAGTAGTAGTTGGTGAACAAAAACGGGCGGAAGAGGAAAAAGTAAGCAAAAACATTCTGAAAAGGATCAGCAAAGCTTTGAAAGAGGCGTTACTTTTTCTGCCAAACGAAGAGTACGGATGGCTGCATATCCAGGAATCTGTCAAACAAAAAGTGATACGGATCCCAATACAGGGGCAGAAACAGGGTGATCCCGAATATTCAACGGGAGAATTTGGTCAGGAGATGGAAAGCATTGTCATCTCTGAATCATTGGGAGAAGAAAAGCGGGCAAAGGCGTTCTTTGATTTTCCTGGACCGCTTTTCTCGGCAGTGATATCCCCTTCTTCTGCGGTTATGCCGGTTGAGTCGGTAAAAACCTTCCAAATCAGGGTCAGAGACAGGAAAAAAATTCCCATTGAGGATGGGGTTGCGATATCCTGGGAGCTTACGCATAATCTTGGAACTTTATCATCACATACTGGTGAAATCGTAAAATATACGTCCTCATCTGAGCCCGGTGTGGAAGAACTGATAGCCCAGGTATCCCAGAACGATACCACCATTACCTGTCAGGCTGCTGTCACTGTTACAAAGGAGCTGTTTTCACAACCTGACGAAAAAGGAGATGGTAACAAAGAGCGGAAGGGGCTGCCGGGATATACATTCAACCATTCTCCGGGTGAGTTATGGAGAAGTACCTTTGATCTGGAGCGGTCGATCATTATCATCAACAGCGGACATGCGGATTTTCTCTTTGCCTCAAAAAGTAATTCCAGGAAGCTGCGGTATATAGCGAAACTCTATGCCAAGGAGCTGGTTATGGTGAATTTTCCAGAAGCTGATAAGGAAAAGCTGCTGGAGCGAATGATTGAGCTGCAGCTTTATACCGAGGAAAACCTCTAAAACGCCAGTTTGTTAGAACCAGATTCGTTGCCTCTCGTCAACCTATCACCTCAACCAGACCCACGACACACGCCAATTGTTACGGTTCCTTTTACTGCTTTTTTTCGGAAATTAAAACAAGTCCGGTCTCTTTGAGTAAAGTGCTCAGACCTCCAAGTTTCTGGTAATCTTTGAACCCGGCGTAATGCTTTCCGTCTGCCATTTTCTCAATAAAGCGAGTGAATTTTACAGCAACTGAACGAGGTAGAGGAGCTGAATAATCTACAATAATCAGCTTTTCGGCAACTCTTTGCAGCTCTCCCGCAGAACCAGCATTCTTGTTTCAGTTGGCATTTCATGCAAGGTCAGAGTTATGGTTGCGATGTCAAACTCTTTGTCCTTGAGAAAATCCAGATTTTTGCCGTCTGTTGTTGCGGTTAATGAGATACTGCGAGTGAAAATACCACAGGCCAAAGTGCTGGTATTTCCTAATGGAGTGATTGCTGTTCCACTGATACTATAGAGTAGGGTAACTGCATTTTTTCACATGTTTACTGTATTTTTCCTATCCTCTCCGGAACTTATAAAGATTCTGATACTCACGTCCATTCTTGTACCATCTACCGTCAGGATCTTGAATTTGCTTATCCCACTCATCATCGGTCAGATTTCTGAAAGATTCAGCGTAAGCGTCTATCCACTCAACGACACTGCTGTCATGAATCAAATCCTCTGAATGTTCATGCCCCTCCGGAACCAGATATTCATCCACAACATCTCTGAGTACCTGTGGATTGTCAATAATCATGCAGGGTCGTTTTAGATTACCGTTGTCACTGTAGGGGAAGTGTGCTCTGATGGCCTTGAAAAAAGGTGAATTAACCGCATCAAGTATCGATTTTTCCCGGATATTATCTACACCGAAATGGGCAAACACACAAGGTTCCACCCGACCCGAGTTCAGGATATGGAAGTAACTGCGGCCTCCGGCAAGGCATCCTCCGACCACCGGTCCATCGTTCCAAAAATCAGCCATGAACACGGGAAGACTTCTTCGCAATTGTGCGATTTTTTTACCGCACTCCACCCGCTGTTCAGGAGTTGGGACAAGATCAAGGATCGGATCCTTTCCCACCGGCATGAACATGAAGTACCACGCAAATATAATACCTTTGTCGATGAATTGCTGTACAAAAGCCCTATCTGTGACTGTTCCAATATTATCGTGTGTGTAGGTGACACTCATACCGAACAGCACCCCGGCTTCCCGCAGATAATCCATTGCCAGCATGACTTTTTGGTAGACTCCTTTTCCCCTGCGACCATCTGTCTCCTTTTCAAATCCTTCAAGACTGATACCGGGAGCAACATTGCCGAGTTTTCCCAATTTTTTAGCGAGATCCCTATCTATCAGTGTTCCATTTGTGTAGGTGAGAAAATACATATCAGAATATTTTTTAAATAACCTGAGCCAGACATCCTTCATTACATACGGCTCCCCACCCGAAACCACCACAAAATACATTCCCAGTTTTCTGGATTGATCCAGGATGGAATCCAGTTCATCCTCGGAGAGTTCTCCATCCTTGGAATAGAGTCCTGAGTAGCAGCCGGTGCAGTTTAAATTGCAGCGCATTGAGGGACTGATCACCAGAAAAGAGGGGATCCATCGGTCAAATGTGCTGTATTTTATGCGTGCCCTCT
Organism: Bacteroidota bacterium; assembly: GCA_013202335.1. Next base: position 1,329 of record JABMQR010000145.1, on the reverse strand, counting down.
GTCCGGTATAGGCCCAGTTGAAGAGAAGATTTCCCACCATTTTACGTTTTGATTTTTGGTTGAGTGAGTTTCCAATACGGGTAAATAGTTTTGCCATTCCCTGTTTGTTCGCAATGTCACGATTCAAAATATTGAGGAAATTCTGAAGCCCCGGAGTATCGACATTGGTACGAACCAGGCCTGAGAGTTTTCGCAGATCCTCTATACTGCCGGAGAGGCTCTGGGTCACTTTTATGGTGACAGCATGTTTGAGCAGCTGGGTTTTTATTGTCTGAATTGGGCCATCGGCCCTGATGATATTTTGATAATGAGCCATAGTCTCCTCCTGCACAATCCTGGGTTGATGGTATTGCACACTGTTGAAACACATTTCTTACAGGATATATGCTCAAATGATATGCTTGATGCAAGATATGATTAAGTTTGGAGGTTGGGGGCTGCTCATGATTCAGCAGAGCACGTAGTAAAGATGGCAGCCTGTACAGGTAAATGACTTGTCCCAACCACACGCATTGATATTGATGTTAGGCATATCACTCATGTAATTATACCGTTAGTGGGTGTGATTTGTCCAGAAAACGGATGAAAGTTTGATGATACCAGCATTTCTTTATTGTGGGATTTTCTCATCACAAATTAAACACACTATATTATTTCTTGTTCTGCAGCTTATTCACAAAAGCTGTTGACTCTTTGTTTGATGGTGGATATAAACTGGCCCCGCAAATTCCTACAAACGAAATCGATTTTGAAATTACCGGGATCGGAACAGGGATGAGGGGCTATGATAATTTTCCATCAATAACCCTGTTTGTTACGCCAAAAAAACTCGAAGGTGAACTGATTACCGAAATGCAGGAAGCTGATTTCTTTGAAATAGGTTCAGATTTTTCAGGTGTTATTGATTCGATTGGTACCGCTATCACTACTCGTGGTGACTACATGATTACTTTCATGACAAATGACTTTCATGAAGATAGAGTTCATGAGATCAGGATTGCCATACATACAAGCGAAGGGGATGCACAGGATACTGCCCTATTACACTTCACCAGCTGTTGTTGATTATGCAAGAGCTGTAGAATATTACGATGAGCATATTGAGGAATTTCTTGAATAGCTGAAACATATGGTTCATTTTCTATTAAAAAACTCATCTCTGTAAGCATAAAAAAACCATTGATCTTATAATTTTTGGCTCTTTTCGATCATATAAGTGATTCACCCATTGTGCAAAATTGATGGGAGTTCCTTGCTTCTTATCTGTTTATTTGTGGTAGACCTCTTTCCAGGGATCAACAAATTTTCAAGAATTGACTTCTTTTCATT
>JABMQR010000144.1 GCA_013202335.1 Bacteroidota bacterium | reverse complement strand
TAATACCGTTCAGCTTGGGAGTTTCGCCTACGCAAAACTCCATGCTTAAAATTACAACCAAAGAATGTCTTTTCGGAAATGGATCATCATGCTGCTCCCCTTCTCTCGCTCGTTTGAGAATAAATACTTTACCAATTAAAAAATACAATGCATACTGAAGAATACACTGCATTCTTTTAAAAGTAAGATGTTGATATTTTATACCATGGAGTCATAGATGAAAAAACTTTTTTTACTGATTCTGATTGTGCTATTAGTAATATTTCTCACGGGATGCCTTCCCGATATTTCTATGGATCAGCAGGAGAGTCAGGCTGGTTTTTTCCTGGGAATCTGGCATGGATGGATTGCACCGGTTTCTCTCATTGCCAGCATATTCAACAAAAATATTACTATCTTCGAGTACAACAATACCGGTTTCTGGTATGGTTTTGGTTTCTATATTGCGATACTTGGCGGATTCGGGGGACTCAGCCTTGTGAGAAAGAAGAGACCCTGGAAGCATAGAGACAATGAATAACTCAACTTGCTCCGGTTCTGGTTGATGTGATTTTTTCCCAGAGATATCCTATACCCAACAGGGCTGCAGCACCTCCGTATAAAGCTGTCGGTATAAAAAGAACCTCATAGATATGTTCAAAACCCCGGATAAAACCATATACAAGCAGAATTGATACTATAAAAGCTCCCAAAGAAAGCCATTTCCAAACAGTTGGAATTTTCCATGTAAAAAGTTGTGTAAGAAAAAACATTGCCAAAAAGCCGAACATAAACATCGGCCAGATTTCCATATCTTTATAAACCGTTATTAATGTTCCATGAATTGCAACACCAAACTCAAGCAGTACAATCCATGCCCTATTGAAATGTATTTTCGTATTAAACAGAATTAATTGGATAAAAAGCAGAAACATATAGACAAAACCACTAAGCAATCCCCAATTACCATCCATTGGGTGAAACCAGAATGTATAAATTAAGGCCAAGGCAATATAGGGCCCATGCCATGTTCTTATGAATTTCAGCATTCTTTGCGGTGGTTTAAAGCTCTTACCCCAGAAAAGCCCCCGCTTCGGAACCATTAAATAGAGAATAAGTATAAGCATGACAATTACTGACCCCTGGCTTGACCAGACAGGAACATCTTTTGCAAGTCCGTCATACCAGAAATATGTCTGGACCATATGCAGTAATACAAAAAATAGATTTACTATAAACATGAGCAGATTATATTTTGTAATACCACCGCGTTTAGCTGGTTTAACGCCTTTCCCCCGGTAACCTATATAGAGTACCGTAGAAAAATGAAGGGCAAATCCTAACCAATAACTAATCCGGGCTGCCGTAGAGCCTGCGGCCAGCTGCCAGCCATACCAGGCTGCTCCCGGATCAGGAGGTAAGGGATAATATTTCTTAACTAAAGAAGGTGCCATTACGGCAGTAAGTACTGTAACCAAGGCAAACGTTAGTATTGACACCCGGAATAATTGGTTTGCATCAATTTGTTTTCTTTCACGCATACTATTTCCTCATACTATTATAATAACATCATCACTCTCTACAATATAGAAATATTTTTATGTACTGACCAGTTATGGTCAGAAATTTTTTAAGTTATGCTTTTTCAGGCAGTTAAAAAGAGTATCTATAGGGTTAAATTGAATAAAAACGACGAAAAAAGAGTGTTCTTTTTGATTTTTAAAACCCGCTCTGCTATACTTCACTCAGAGGGAACTACCAGTTGAAAAAAAACAATCATAAAAGCAAAAGAACCCAACAGTATCATGAACCCGGAGTGCTCTACCTAACCGCTTATGCACATCTTGATACTCAATGGCGCTGGGATTATGTTACCACGATTCAAAAATACCTGAAGAGTACTTTGGAAGATAATTTCCGGCTTTTTGAGAAATACCCAACATATCAGTTTAATTTTACCGGAGCGCTTCGGTACATGATGATCAAAGAGTATTACCCGGAACAATTTGAACAGTTAAAATTGTATATTAAACAGAATCGATGGCACACAGCAGGGACATCACTTGATGAAACTGATGCAGTGGTTCCCTCTTGTGAATCAATGATAAGAAACATTCTCTATGGATCAAGATATTTTAATCATGAATTTGGAAAAACAAGTAAAGATTACATGCTGCCTGACTGCTTTGGTTTTCCCGGCAACATGCCGACAATTCTCAGCCATTGCGGAATAGTGGGATTTTCTACCCAGAAACTAACCTGGCGTTCGATAAACGGTATCCCCTTTGCAGTCGGTGTCTGGGAAGGTCCCGACGGGGCTGAGCTTACCGCCGCACTTAACCCGGGTAATTACACCTCAAAAGTAAAATTACCCCTATATACCATTGCAAAATGGCTTTTGAGGATAAAAAAACATCGAAAATCTTTTGCAGTCCCAAAAGACTATCGGTACTACGGAACCGGAGATATCGGGGGGGCACCGGACGAAAAATCGGTAAAGAGAGTAGAACGGCTTCTTCATAAAACCCAACCATTTATAAGACAGGAATCTTCTGACCGTTTTTTCACATCACTTACAAAATCAGAAAAATTAAGATTACCCCGATTTACAGGAGATCTGCTTCTTACAAGACATTCAGCAGGTTCACTTACTTCGCAATCAATAATGAAACGCTGGAACAGAATGAATGAGCAGCTGGCTTTTGCAGCGGAATCCGCCGCTGTATCTGCTTTCTGGCTTAATGGAGTTCCGTACCCTTCAAAGAAAATTGAATCAGCATGGCATAGGGTTATCGGTAGTCAAATGCATGATATTATCCCCGGTACATCTACCCCAAAGGCTTACACATTTGCCTATAATGATGAAATAGTTGCATTAAACAGTTTTAGCTCTGTTCTGGAAGATGCTGCAGAATCAATTGCCGGGAGAATGCCTCTGCAGCAGGGAAAAAATCATCTGCTGCTTTTTAATCCAGCAGGTTCTGCTTCGACCACCCTGGTTAATGCCGAAATTGACCAGGTGGAATTTTCAAGCAGACTAAGAATACTTGATTCCGAGGGAAATTTGCTTCCCCTTCAAGTACTTGACCAAAAAAAGGATCGTGCTTCAGTACTTATTGCTGCATCAATGAATCCGGCGGAGTGGAAACTACTTACTGCTGTTGAAGACCTGAACCAGAAAAAACCTATTGTACCATTCCCCGCAACAGTAAAAAAAATTGAAAATGGACTTCAGCTGGAAAATCGTCTCTATAGAATAAAAATCTCTGATGATGGGTCGCTTTCCTCAATTTTCCTCAAAGAAAAGGAGGGTGTTCCCGGAAAAGAGTTTCTGGATTCTCCCATACACTACATTAAACAGAAAGAAAAACCCTTTCTGTTCCCTGCCTGGAATATGGACTGGAAAGATCGTAAGAAAAAACCTCATATTATTTCACAATCTTCCGCACGGATACTGATAACCGAGCAGGGTCCCCTTCGTGCAACAGTACGTGTTGAATTTATTTTTGGAAAATCTTCCAGAATTATTAAGCATATCTCACTAAACAGCATGGGAAATGAGAAGCTTATCGATATACATGACAGAATATCATGGTATGAAAAAGGGCAGTCACTTAAGGCTGTATTTCCCCTTACCATACATAATGCAAATACTACCTATAACTGGGAAACGGTAAGAACCGAAAGAGGAATAAATTCACCCTCACAATATGAGTTTCCCTCCCGTTACTGGATCGACCATACTGACACACAAAAGGGTTATGGTTTATCTATTCTGTGTCCGGATAAATTCGGATCAGATAAGCCGGAAGACAACTTGCCCCGACTCACGCTGCTTTTCACTCCAGGCAGATCTCCCCTGACCTTTACTTTCAGGGATCAGATGACACAGGATTGGGGAAGGCATTTTATTAAATATTCGTTATACCCGCACAGTGGTGACTGGATACAAGCCGCTACCGAGGAAGCTTCTCAAGTTGCCGTAAACGCTATACGTGTATTTCACCCGACACTTGGAACAGGAACGCCAAGACCAGAAAAACTACTTCCTGCAAATATTAGCTTATATACACTTTCAACCGCGCAAGTCTCAGTTATTGCCTGTAAAATGGCAGAAGATGATCAAAAAACAATAGTAATCAGGCTTAAGGAAAATTGGGGACAAAAACTGATTGATGCCGAACTTCGCTTAAACTCAAGAATTCTAGAGGCAATTGAAGTTAATGGGTTGGAGCAGAAAATCGAGGATACAGAATGGGTTGGTCAGGTTCTAAAGTTTGGTTTGAAGCGGAATGGCATAAAAACATTTGCTATTAGAATTGCAGCTGGTGCCGGGCAGAAAACGGTTAACGCTATCGCAAATATTCACATGGACTTCCCCAGAAATGCTATAATGCAAAGTGAAAATGGGGATGCCTCAGCTGGAAGCGGACCCCTGTTTCCTGTTGAAAATATGCCTGAAACCATATGTAATGGTCCAGTTAGTTTCCAATTTGTTAAATCAGACCAATATTGCGCCATGGCTTGCGGTGGGGAGCTGCTAACTATACCAGATATACGGCCGGGAATCAGGGCCGATAGTATTTACATTCTTGCTGCATCAGATGCTGGAACTGATGCAGTATTTCGATTCCCCGAAGCACCCGATAAAGAGATTGTGATAACCGTACCTCCTATGACAGGTTTTATTGGGCAGTATGATACCAGAGTATGGGAACGTCCCGGTAAAGAACCGCGGGACTATATTTGGAAAAATAAATGCCTTCGGATAGACCCCGGATATATAACAAGACAACGGTTAGAATTCTATTCTACACACATGCATGGCGCCGGTATTGATTTCCCCTATTACTACGGCTACCTTTATCGTTTCAGAATAGACTTACCCCCGGAAGTCGGATCAATACAAATGCCGCGAGATGCACGGGTTAAAATATTTGCCATGACCGCCTCGGGTGACAATGTCAGGCTGCAAAAATCATCAATCTTATCTGATCCTTCAGATTTCTCATAGTTGTTTTTCTATTGGCATTCTGATAATCTGACGCAACAGGAATGACCTTATTACAGGCAGTACGTCTTTGTCGTGAGGCCATAAGTGATCATGAACCGATTTCAGGAGTCCGCACAATGAGAATGTCAAAACTATTTTCCAGAACACTTCGCGAAGCACCCAGTAGTGCAGAAAGCCGTGGATATGAACTGCTTCTTCGGGCCGGGTTTATCAACCAGCTTGGAGCTGGTATTTTTTCCCAGCTGCCTCTTGGGTACCGGTCTATAAAGAAAATTGAAGAGATTATCCGGCAGGAGATGGATAGAATTGGCGGACAGGAAATACTTATGCCTGTGGTGAATCCAGCTGAAATTTGGAAAGAAACCGGAAGATATTACAGTATTGATAAAGAACTGAGCAGGTTTAAGGATCGAGTGGGAAGAGATATGGTTCTTGCCATGACTCATGAAGAGGCTGTTACCGATTTAGCGCGACAGCAAATTGACTCATATAAAAAACTCCCTGCCATTGTATATCATCTTCAGACAAAGTGGCGGGATGATCCACGACCCAGAGCAGGACTAATCAGAGTTCGTGAGTTTACCATGAAAGACAGCTACTCATTCGATAGAGACTGGGATGGACTTGAAAAACAGTATTCAGCACATTATGACGCCTATTTCAGAATTTTTAAACGTTGTGGGCTTCCTGTTATTGCTGTAGGCTCTGATACCGGTATGATGGGGGGCAAGATAGCTCACGAATATATGTACCTGTCACCTATCGGTGAGGATTCCATTATTATTTGCCCTGATTGTGGTCTTACCGCTAACAGGCAGGTTGCTGAGTTCAAAAAGGATTATTATCCGGAAGAGAGCCTGGACTGCGAATTAGTGGAAACTCCAGGAACTGCAACAATAACTGATCTCGCTGCTTTTCTCTCTATACCTGAACGAAAGACTGCAAAAGCGGTTTTCATGATGGGAACCTTTACTGATGTAAATGGTGAAGAGGAGGAACGTCTGATTACTGCGGTAATCAGGGGAGATCTTGATATTGAGGAAGCAAAACTCCAGAATGCCGCCGGAGCGAACCAGCTGAGACCGGCTCATGTCGACGAAATACGTAAAGCCGGAATGGAACCGGGATATGGTTCTCCTATCGGAGCTGACTGTATAGTGATTGTTGATGACAGTGCTGCGAAGTCCAATAATTTAGTTGCAGGGGCTAATAAGGACGGGTTCCATACGCTAAATACCAATTTTGGCCGTGACTACAGCGGAAAAGTAGCTGATATCGCAAGCGCATCAGAAGGCGATTCCTGTCCAAATTGTGCAGCCTCATTAACAGTAAGTAAAGGTATCGAAGTGGGAAATATTTTCCAGCTGGGTACAAAGTATGCTGAAGCCCTAAACTGTACATTCCAGGATGAAGATGGAATACGAAAACCTGTAGTTATGGGCTCATATGGAATTGGAGTAGGACGACTGCTTGCTTGTCTTGCAGAGGAGTACTGCGACGATTCCGGATTAAAACTCCCTCTGGCAGTAGCTCCCTATGAAGTCCATATTGTCAGTCTTGTTAAGGACAACGAAGTTCCTGAAAAAATCTACGAAGATCTTTCTAACGCTGGTATCGATGTTCTGCTTGATGATCGTAAGGATTCCGCTGGTGTTAAGTTTAACGATGCCGATCTCATAGGAATCCCTGTCCGTATAGTTATAGGAAACAGAACTTTGAAGCAGGGTGCCGTAGAGGTAAAGCTGCGTACCGGTGGCAGTGGTGAGGCAGAGCAGGTTCCGATTACTGAACTTACACAAAGAATTTCTGAAATCTTGACCGTTTTGACATAAATATACATGATTTTTGTATATTTTTAGTATATTTATTCAATAAGGTGCTGTACAAAACTTTTCTAGTTGTATATGCTACATTTGGGTTATGAAGGCCGTATTAATTCTTTGAATGAAGCGGGCTCAGGATATCGGTACATGGGGATATTGCCGGTATACATGAGACAATTTTAGAAAAAATTGTCTTTTGAAGTTTTTGATTTGATTTTGTGTAAACTTATACAATGTATAGATATATACAAATCAAAAACTTCTCTGCGTGTTATTGAGTTTACAACAACATTACTATACTACTCTTTAAAGGGATTGGGCACATGATAGGATTAATTATTGTTGCTGCACTTGCGGCGCTCATCTTTGCTGCCATAAATTTTTATGGTATGAAACGTCGGGATGCCGGAACCGAACTAATGCAGGAAATTGCTGCTTCCATTCAGGAAGGTGCAGATGCATTCATCAAGCACGAATATAAGATCATTTCTATAGTTGCTGCTTGTATTACTGTACTGTTGGCTGTTGTTGTCTCCTGGTATTCAGCTGCATCATTTGTTCTTGGAGCTGCCATGAGTGCCAGTGCAGGATGGATTGGAATGAAAATAGCTACTATTTCCAATGTCCGCGTAGCCAATGAAGCCCGTAAAACCAGAGATATTGGAAAGACTCTGAAAGTAGCCTTTCAGGGTGGAAGTGTTATGGGTTTATGTGTTGGCGGATTTGCACTTCTCGGCCTATTCATTATCTATATGGTATTCGGCAAATGGCTGGGACAGTTAAAACCTGAAAACCTGGCTTTTCATAAAAATTGGCTGGGTATAAGTGATATTCCCTTCACCATGACTGTATCCAGTTATGCACTTGGATGCTCCGTTATAGCTATGTTTAACAGGGTCGGAGGCGGAATATTTACTAAAGCCGCTGATATGGGTGCAGACCTGGTAGGAAAAACTGAGGCAGGAATACCTGAAGATGACCCAAGGAACCCGGCAACCATTGCTGATAATGTCGGAGATAATGTGGGTGACGTTGCCGGATTGGGCTCCGACCTTCTCGAAAGTTATGTCGGATCACTTATTTCCGCGATTGTACTTGCTGCATATACATTCTTTTCGGTCAGGAATACAGGAAACTCTATTTCAGAGACACTGGTAAGCAAACTGGTGAGTTATCCCCTTATTTTTGCAGCGCTGGGATTGTTTTCGTCGATGTTAGGCGTATTGTATCTCCTGGTAAAGAAAGTCTCAAAGAATCCGCATAAAGAGCTTAACAGAGCAACTTTTGCCGGAGCTGGAATTACTCTCATATCCACTGGTATTCTTACCTGGTTCTATTTTTCAGCAGAGCAGGTAACTCCCATCAATTTCAACTTAGGCATCCTCTCACCCTGGGTCTGTGCTGTACTTGGAATAGTAAGCGGGATTGTAATTGGTCAGATGGCTGAACACTATACAAGTTATGATTTCAAACCAACTCAGGGAATAGCCGCTGCCTCCAAAGAGGGTGCTGCACTAACTATTACACAGGGAATGGCCGTTGGAATGACCTCTGTTATTGCTCCTGTAATAACTTTGGGAATCTGTATTATCGCTGCAAATGCTACTGCAGGTCTCTATGGAGTTGCAATGGCCGCAATCGGCATGCTCTCATTTGTCACAGTTACAGTCTCTGTCGATACATACGGACCTATAGCCGATAATGCCGGTGGAATATCTGAAATGGCAAAACTCGATCCTGAAGTTCGGGAAATTACCGATGAACTGGATGCAGTAGGAAATACCACCGCTGCAATAGGAAAAGGTTTTGCTATAGGGTCAGCTGCTCTTGCAGCTCTATCACTATTTGCCTCCTATTTATATGCACAAGCCGGTGAAAGTTCTGCAGGGGGAATCGATCTTATACTGAATATGGTTAATACCATGACACTTGTTGGTGCTTTAGCCGGTGCAGCACTGCCTTACTTGTTTTCAGGCATACTGATAGAAGCTGTAGCTAATGCAGCCCGTAAAATGGTTCAGGAAGTTCGAAGGCAGTTCGCCTCAGATCCTGGTATTATTACCGGTGAGAGCAAACCCGATTATAAAACCTGTATTTCCATTTCATCTGCCGGAGCACTCTCTGAAATGAAAATTCCTGCTATAATATCAGTAGCAACACCTATCGTTTCCGGATTTATTTTTGGACCTGAATTTGTGGGAGGTCTGCTTATAGGAACTACCCTTTCAGCTATCATGCTTGCCCTCTATACAGCAAATGCCGGCGGTGCATGGGATAATGCCAAGAAATATATAGAACAGGGACACTATGGTGGAAAGGGATCAGATGCGCACAAAGCAGCTGTTATCGGAGATACCGTTGGGGATCCGCTAAAAGATACCGTAGGACCTTCACTTGATATCCTGATTAAAATAATGGCAGTAGTTTCACTGATTTGTGTTTCATTTTTCTCTAAATTTAACCTATTCTCACTTTTTTAAGCTAAAGAGAATAGTCCCATGATATAGTAGAG
>JABMQR010000143.1 GCA_013202335.1 Bacteroidota bacterium | reverse complement strand
TTTTTCAACATTTTTATATCCAGCAGCATACTTTCCCATGTGACTGTTTTCCCTGTTTGGTCATCATGTTCATGCCTGTTTACACCCTTAATCAGCACAGCTTTTCCATTGAGAAAAAACTGCCGATCTCGAATTTCCAGTCTCCTAAATCCGATTTTTAATGCAGTACATTCTATTAGCTGGTTACTGCTGTCCCTTAACTCAAGAATAGCCGTATACAGTACCGGTGTCTCATGACTCCATAAGAATATATGGTCCAGGCTCATTTGAAGGGATATTCTCTGCCCGCCATGTGGTGACGAGTGCTGTTGTCCTGGGGAGTTGCAGATTCCATCAACACTTTGAGACTTTTTCTTTAGAAGAAGATTCTGCTGCATATCATAAACACGCACTTCCAACCCAAATGGATATCCCAAAGCAGTTTCCGAATCCAATACCGCACTGGTTCCAAGCTCAACATCTACCGCCAATATTCCAGGTCCATTACTATTATCTGCAGGTTCAGCCTTCGCAGTTATGTTCTGCATAAAGGTTTCTGATGTTGAATATAAATAGACATCACGATGCAGTCCTGCCATCCACCAATGATCCTGATCCTCCAGATAGCTTCCGTCACAGTATTGAACAACCATTAAAAGAAGTTCATGCTTGCCGTCCTCTAATAAATATGGGGTAAGATCGAATTCGCTCTCCAGCCTGCTGTCTTTCCCTAAACCGACAAATTTCCCATCAAGCCAGATGAGAACCATGCTCTCAGCACCGCCAATATGCAGGACTAACCTCCGACCCTTCAAATTTTTTTGAAGAGAGAAAACTTTTCGATAGAGTCCGGTGGGATTTTTATCGGGAGTGTGGGGAGGGAGATCGGGAAACGGCATCTGAACATTGGTATAGTGGGGATGATTGTATCCCTGCATAGTCCAATTACCGGGAACAGTTATCTTATCCCAGGCATTTTGGTATGAATCATCCGAATCATCCGGCTTAATATCGATATACTCTCCAATAAACTCCAGACAGGACTCGGGATCATCGAATAGTGAGAAATCCCAGGACCCATTTAATGATTTGAACCAGGGACTCTCTGTATGCAACTCCTGCAATGCTTGTGCTCTATTTTTGTAGTTGAAGAGTCTGGGCCGTATGGGAAGTCGATTAATCGCTGTTATTTCCGGCTGCTGCCAGGGTTTGTTTGAGATAAAGTTCATCAAGTTACTCCTTAACGCCGCCTAAGGTTAACCCTGAGACAAATTGTTTCTGCAGTATAAAGAAGACCAGAACAGATGGCAATGCGGCCACAACTGAGCCGGCGGCTATCAAATTCCAGCTTATCAGCCACTGTCCTTTCAAGGCGCTAAGCCCGAAGGTTATTGGTCTTGCCTTGTCACTTTGTACCAGGGTCAATGCCCAGAAAAAATCATTCCATATAAACGTAAACAGTAGAACACCAAGAGAGGCCAGTGCCGGTTTCAGCAGAGGCAGCATGATAGATCGAAAAATTCGTATCTCTGTTGCTCCTTCCACTCTGGCTGATTCAATGAGGGAGTGCGGTAAAGTAACAATAAAATTTCGTAAAAAGAATGTAGCAAAACCTGTTTGAAATGCAGTATGAAAAAGAGATAGTCCGAAAATTGTATCGAACAGTCCAAATTTTACAAACATCGTACGGACAGGAATCATTAGGATTTGATAAGGGATAAAATTACCTGCAATGAACATAGCATACAACGCAATTCTTCCTTTAAATCGATATACAGCAAGTGAAAAACCTGCCATTGAACTTATAAAAATTGATACAAATACCGCTGGAATAGTTATTAAAGCACTATTTACAAAGTAGCGCAGCATAGGGCTTCTGGCAGGATTAAATACTTCTCCATAATTTTCTATCAAGGCAAAGCGACTGGGTACACCCCAGTAATTTCCACTGGATATATCCGAACCTGGTCTTATCGAGGTCAGTAATATTGCAGCCAGGGGAAGGAGAAAAATTATAAGAATTACTATCACAACAAACATATACAGTGCTTTTATAGATAATGGTTTTCTATTAATTGGTGATGGGAACATAATTATTTCTCCGATGAAATGATATTTTTCAGGAATAAACCAATGAATATTGTCATGACAAGAAACAGTACAACTGCGATTGCAGCTCCATATCCCATTTTATAATTAAAAATTGCTTCATCATACATATGATAGGCCAGAACATACGTGCTTCCCCAGGGTCCACCAGCTGTCATAATTGCTATGAGGTCAAAACTTCTCAGAGAACCAATAACCGTTACGGTGAGGGCAACAATGGTAGCCGGACGAAGCTGAGGTAATATTACATGGCGCAGCATTTTCATACCGCTGGCGCCATCAATTCTCCCTGCTTCAACAATTTGTGTATTTACACCGGTTAATCCTGTAAGATAAAGAATCAAACAATAGGCCGTTTGCGGCCAAAGTCCGGCAAGAATAACTCCATATGTTGCAAGGTTCTCATCTGCCAGAACAGGAATCGGTTTTAATCCAAAAGCCTTAAATATTTCAGCCAAAATACCGAGATCCGGATTATAGAACCAGGAGAAAATTAAGCCGATAACAACTAGATTTATAACAAATGGAAAAAAGAATAGTGATTTAATAACTCTTATTCCTTTTACTTGCTGATTAAGAAATAGCGCCAGGGCTAATCCAAATACAGGAGCCAGCATCATCAGTACCAGCCATAAACCATTATTTTTTAAAGAACTGAGAAATCTGGAATCGACAAGCAACCTGCTGTAATTTTTTAGACCAACCCATTGCATAGGTCCAAAACCATCCCATTTATGCAGACTGATCCAAATGCTCTGGAAAATAGGATAAAGGACAAATATTCCAAAAAGAATTAAAGCAGGCAAGAGAAAATAGAGCGGTGCTAGTTTATGCTGCATACGATGCAGTTTATATTCTGTTACTTGTTTCATCCTGGCAACCTCCAAAAACAACTATTTACTGAAACAGATGCAAAAAAGTGTTTTTGCATCTGTTTCAGTAAAAAAGAAAATCGGTGTGGATAAAAATCCACACCGTCAAATAAACAATACTACGATGAATAAAACAAATTATTACTCAAATATGTTTTTTCTCTCTTCCTCTATTCGTGCACGTATAGCATCAATTCTATCCGGAAATACCATAAATTCCTGAAATCCTTCCATTCCTGCTTTTGCCATCTCGGGGTTTGTATCTCTGTCGTAGAACTGAGCAAGTCCGTCAGCTGCTCCCAGCATATCAAATCCCTCTTTTTTGAAGCGGTCTGTTGGGGCTTCAGAGTTCTTATTAGGAGGTAAAGATCCTGAAGTCAGCAGTGTTTGAATGTCTGGGCGAGCTACGAATGCCATAAATTTTTTGGCATTGGCAACATTCTTGGCATTCTGGGGAATATGAAAAGTATCTGTCGGGGCATCTTCGTATACACCTACAGCAGAATCAATAATTGGGAACTGGAAAAAACCGATATTATCAACAACGCCGGCACTTTCCATATCGGGTATCATAAAGTTTCCAATCAGGTACATAGCAGCATCACCACTGATAAGCGGAGCCTGAGCCTCCTGCCATGAGTATGTGGCATGATTTTCAAGGAAGTGGCCTTTGTTCAGCATATCTGCCCACAAATCAAATACTGCATCGAGTTCCGGGTCCAGATAGCTAGCTTCGCCAGCCATGAGTTTCATGTGATAATCATATCCATTTACCCGCAGATTCATATAATCGAACCATCCGGCAGCGGTCCACAAATATTTTGTTCCAATTGTTATAGGAGTAACACCATTTGCTACAAGAGTATCATTAACTGTCATGAACTCGTCCCATGTTTTTGGTTCTTCAAGACCGTATTTAGCAAAAACATCTGTTCGATAATAGACGCCCCACTGATAATAGGACCAGGGAACACCATACTGTTTACCATCTACTGACATTGCTTTCACTGAAGATGCCATAGAATCGTAGAGACCTTCCGATTCCCACAGGTCGCTTACATCCATGAATAATTCCTGATCAACAAAAAATTTCATTCGATTTCCAGCAAACCATAAGCATACATCCGGAGCTTCTGTAGCCAGAAAGTTTCGGATAGCAGTTTTGTAGGCTTCATGATCAAAAGTATTTAATTCTACTTCAAGATCAGGATTTTCCGCTTTAAATAGTTCCACAACTTTTGCTAAATCCGCTTTAGGTGCGGGGTCAGAAAGGTTAGAGTTAATTACCAATTTTTTTGATGTCTCCGCTTCGCCGGCAGCAAAAAGACCTGCAGTAATCAGGATTAGCACAAGAGCTAAACTAATCATTCGTTTTTTCATATATTTCTCCTTTTTAAAGTGATAATTAATTATAGATCCGTTAAATCACCCGTCAAGAACAAGATTTTCAGGCAAGTTATATTATTTTCAGGTATTACTTACAGGGTGTAAATATATACAACCAAACAGCTATATTCACTATAAATATACAAATATGGTTGATTTTTGCATAAATATACAGGATATATCTTTGGATATAAATATTGCAAAAAACTAACCTATTAAATTTTTCAGATTCATCTTATAATATTAAGATATTGGAGATTTGTATGATTGAAAATCAACATGATGAAGGTCGCCGCGAAGGTGTTTTCCAATTAGCAACACAGACAGAACTGGAAAAAGAGCTGCCTTTTCATCTGGTAGGTGCAGGTTGTGATTTTTATCAATATGCTATCGATAGACCATTTGGCTATCCTTCTTATCAATGGATTCAAACAATCTCCGGAACAGGTGTCCTGGAAGTGAATGGACGTTCCTTTCTGGTACCTCCTGATAGCGGCATATTGCTTTACCCGGAGATTCCACATGTCTATCATGCGCAAAAACCACCTTGGTATGTGCACTGGATAACGTTTAATGGGCACCATATCGAAAGTATGCTGCACTATATGGGCATGAAAGAGAGTAATGTTTTCAGCATATCAGACCCGCTAATTATTGCTTCTCACATACGTAAAGCCCTGCAGATCCTTAGCGGATCTACTGAACTCACCGGTCTTGACGGTTCAGTCATGACATATCAGTTATTAATTGACCTATTCAAATATGTTAAGAACAACAGCAAAGAGAGTCACACTTTCAATGTTAAAAGAATCAATCAGGTATTTGCCTATATTGGTGAAAATTTAGGCAGGCAAATAACTAATGAGGACCTTGCAGATGTTGCAGGTGTCACTCCCCAATACTTTTGTGAAATTTTCAAGGAAGTAACCCGGCAGAGACCAACAGAATATCTCAACCAAAGACGTATCGATCGTGCAAAAGAGTTGATGCTGAAATTCCCTTTTAGAAAGATTTCAGACATCTCAGCAGAGGTGGGCTTTGAGAGCAGCAGTTATTTTTCAACTGTTTTTAAGAGCTTAGAGGGCTTGTGTCCCAATAAATATAGAACACTGATATAAAAATCCTCTAAAAAGCATCACAGCTATTCAAACAGTAACATTAAAGACTCATTCATAAGCACCTGCAGCTCCAAAATCTGCAGGAATCTATCCTGAGCTATTCCTTCCCTACTATCCAGGGCCTGCAGATACGGCAACTCGGCCGCGGTTACATCTGATGGATAAATCTCACCCTTCTGCATCTGTAGTTTAACGATTCCAAGCTGCCGGTAAGCAAGATTAATTTGCAGCTCAGCAGCCTGCAGGGAGAGAGAGGACGCGGCCATTTCGGTGATAAAATCATGTAAAGCATCTTCACTATTCCATACTTGATTTTGCAGACTGGTTCTCAGAGATTCCAGATCATCTGCTATCTGCTCCAGCTCGGAAGGCACGGCAAAAGTTGACCCCTTTAATTGAATCAACTTCTCATCTTTTATAGCAATTTCAGCCTCTAATTTCTGAATAAGCGGATTGGCAGCAATCAAATCTCCGATTTCAGGAAGCTGGGGAATATGCTCAACTATGATATAGTCAGTAAATTCTATCTTATCCCACTCCATTACCAGTGGTCGGAAAATCTGTTTCTTCTGCCCGCGAAAAATGTTCTCTGAAGAATTCAAGTTTTGTAAGCTCGTAATATAGGCAAGTTCAGCTTGTTCTATAGCCTGTACCGAAATAAGATCACTCTCAAACCGTTCCTGATTTCTTTGATACTCATTACTTGCTATCTCTTCATTCATCCCTGCAAATCCCAAACTTGCCTGAACACCCAAATACGTATAATACTGCTGAACCGCAGTAAGGATTTCAGCATTCTGTACAGCAAGGATATTTCTCTCCAGATATACTGCATTGATTTTGAGCAG
>JABMQR010000142.1 GCA_013202335.1 Bacteroidota bacterium | reverse complement strand
GTCTTAACGAAGCGCTTGGATTGGCACTGCCCGGGAATGGTACAGTAGTCGCAACCCATGAGAACCGAATGGGACTTTTTGTAAAAGCTGCCCACAGGATTGTGGAGATGGCTGAAGGCTATTACTTTGATGGCGATGATTCCATTCTGCCCCGTTCAGTAGGAACACGTGCAGCGTTTATGAATGCTATGACCCTTGATATTGCTATGGGCGGATCAACAAATACCGTACTGCATCTTTTAGCAATCGCCCATGAAGCTGGTGTGGATTTCACCATGGATGATATAGATGCACTCTCCCGTAAGACACCCTGCCTCTGTAAAGTGGCACCAAGTTCCCATTATCATGTTGAAGATGTCAATCGTGCAGGCGGGATTATGGGAATAATGGCGGAATTAAACCGCGGAGGGTTGATTGATACTGAAGTTACCCGTGTAGATGGATTGACTCTTGGCCAGGCTCTCGTAAAGTGGGATATCATAGATGAACAGGTTTCTGAGGAGACCCTCAAGCTGTATCGAAGTGCTCCCGGCGGCTATAGAAATTTGATAATGTCCAGCCAAAGTCAATATTATAAAGAGCTGGATAATGACAGAGAAAAGGGATGTGTCCGGAATATAGCCCATAACTACTCACCTGATGGCGGCTTGGCTATTTTGTTTGGAAATATTGCCGAAAAAGGATGTATTGTTAAAACTGCCGGTGTTGATACTTCAATTCACAAGTTTGCCGGTCCGGCTAAAGTGTTTAATTCTCAGGATGCAGCATGTGATGGAATACTGGACGGTTCAGTAGTGAAAGGCGATGTAATAATTATTCGTTATGAAGGACCTAAAGGAGGACCGGGTATGCAGGAGATGCTCTACCCGACATCCTATATTAAATCCCGACATCTGGGGAAAGAGTGCGCTCTGATAACCGATGGTCGCTTTTCCGGTGGGACATCCGGATTATCCATTGGACACGTCTCTCCGGAAGCAGCGGCTGGCGGAGCTATTGCTCTGATAAGGGAAGGCGATTTGATTTCGATTGATATTCCTTCCCGCACCATAGAGTTGGAGATTAATGATCAGGAGATGGCAAAGCGGAGAGAGGAAGAGGCTGCGAAAGGGAAAGCGGCTTTCAAACCCCAGGGCCGGACCAGAAAAGTCTCTAAAGCGCTTCGAGCATATGCTCTTATGGCAGCTTCTGCTGATAAGGGTGCTGTAAGGGTGCTTCCTGACGAGTAGCAGCTTCTGCTGCAGGTGAAAGAAATCAGGCAATTTGATAGTGAAAAATTGTCTTTATCGCAAACATTTTATTGGGCAAATTCAAGTCCTGAAAATTCATAAATAGTAATGCGTCTCCTGTAAAGAGAAATGCACGTTTTTCTTTTTCATCATAATTTAACCTCCAAGAAATCAGGGATTTGAAAGTCAGGATCCAATTCTCGCTTCAAAGCTTCCAGAGGAGATAAGCCACCCAGAATTCTCCTTGGGTAGGTATTCATCCAGTTCTGAATCTCCCGTATTCGCTTTTTTGTACAAAAACCTATATCACTACCTTTCGGAATAAACCTACGAATAATGCCATTATGGTTCTCATTAGTCCCCCGCTCATGAGAACTGTATGGATGTGCAAAAAACAACTGTGTACGAAGTTGCTTCGTAAGTACTGATTGTTCCAAACCGGTCACATTTGAGAATTCAGGACCATTATCTCCCGTAATTGAACGAAACAGCTTTCTAAAGGCAACAGATCCCATCTGGCGTTCCAGTTTGTCAATTTCTGCAGTCACTGAGGCTGCTGTTCGGTCAGCAATTTTCCGGGTGATTTCAGCCCGGTGTTTCCGTTCTGTGAGCGTCAGTACACATGCTGAAGAACTCTCTGTACCCCCCACTACCGTATCAATCTCCCAATGACCAAATTCACTGCGATCATTCGCTTCCTCAGGCCGTTTGGAGATACTTCGCACTGCATTTGCCACCCTGCTGTGCCGTTTAGGCTCCTTCTTTGGCTTTCGTCTTTTTCCCTCATACAGTAAATCTTTCTCACTCACCCCTACGATATCCCCTGCTGCAATATAATTGTACAGTGTCTTCTCACAGATCCTGGTATCACTCGGCCAGCCCTGGTTTTCAAAATGGATTATTACTGCATAGGGGCTGTACTTTTGCTCAGTGATTAGTCGAGCTATCTCTGCGACCAGTTTCCAATCCTTCCCTAATTTAATCCAGGGTCCTTTCGCTGAATGATAGCTTAGTGCATCCCGATGGGCATAATCTGCATTGTAGTGCCATCGTTCAAACGGTATTTCTGAATACTCATGCTTTACCATACCGCGTTTGAGCTCTCGTCGTATGGTTGATTCATGTTTACCCAATAGCTTTCCAAGCAGCGTCGGGCTGTGTATTTTCTCGTACTTATTCGTCCCGGTGTAATAATATTGCATGGTTAATCGCTGCTCCCAGTTGAAATGGGTATGACGCGGTGCTGTTTTTATGCTAAGTTTATTTCGTCCCATGGTGACCTCTTGATGGTTGTGTGGTAACTCCATCTTAGCAGAGATCTGTGGGACTTCCTTTTTTTTCTCTCCTTTTTTTGCCGTGCATTTCATTTTACCGCGCGCGTCATAAATAGTAATGTTGAAAACTGCTTGACAAGAATAGTCAAATATGAAACGATACACCGCTATTTATGAACAAATCAATAATTCTGTAACAGGGTAGAAGATATGAAGACAATTTATGTAAAGCCAAAAAATTTGGTAAAAAAGTGGTTTATAATTGATGCTGAAGGGAAAAGATTAGGTAAGGTAGCTGTTGAGGCTGCAAAGATCCTTCGCGGAAAAAACAAACCGGAATTTGCACCGCTGCACGATAATGGTGATTATGTCATTATTATAAATGCAGAGAAAGCTGCCTTAACCGGCGGAAAAGAGAATAAGAAGGTCTATTACAGACACTCGGGTTATCCGGGTGGACTTACTTCTGAAGTATATTCAGATATGGTAAGAAGAAAACCGACCTTTCCGATGGAAAATGCTGTTCGGGGCATGCTTCCCAAAGGTAGATTGGGCAGACAACTGTTCACTAATATGAAAGTATATGCAG
>JABMQR010000141.1 GCA_013202335.1 Bacteroidota bacterium | reverse complement strand
TCCCAGATATAGTTCGTGGGGCAGTCGAGAATATTGTTATCCGGACTGAAGCTCTCCCAGTAATTATGGTTCGCAGAGAGCTGTGTTTTAACAGCAAGTATCATTTTGTTGCCAAGCTCAATAGCCAGGTTTTTATAACCGTAGTTTACCAGTCCGTGGAATACCATATAATCCCAGAGCAGCCAAACCGGACCGTTCCATTTGCAGCAGTAGTCAACGTACGGACTAAACCATGGATCGTCTGCCGCCAGTGTTGGTACGCCATATTTTCTCCAGAATTTTTCAGGATCAGTAAGCTTATCAACCAGCAATGATGCCTGTTCTTCTGAAGCCACATCTGCCCACATTGCAAGAAACCCTATTATCTCCTCTCTTTTCAGGTCACGTCCCATAAAACTGAATTCATGATTCTTTTTATCCACGTGATAATAAAAACCGGTTTCCTCATCCCACATTATCTTGTTTACCAGATCAGATATCTGATCTGCTTTTTTATTCCATTTTTTTGATTCCCGGGGTTTACCCAGTTCATCAGCCATTTTTGCCAGTGTTCTCATTTCCTTCACAACCATCAGGGTAAGGTCGAGACATTCCAGTTCGTCCGAAATGTCTTCCTTGTCTATATCAAGATATCTTTCTGCAGATACCTGGAACACAACGTTATACCAATCCCGTACGTTCTCAATTATTCCATAAGGTCCCCACTCGAAAGTACCATCAAAATCGGTATCACGATTTTTTATAAGCCATTCAACATATTTCTCTCCGGACAGATAAGAATCTTCCAAAAATTTATTATCATGACTAACTTTATATATCTCCCAGTTGATCCAGCTATAGAAGGGTGCTGATGTTGTAGGCTTTCCTTTATGCGGGTAGGTTTGTGCACCCCTCGGACCATGCCGGTAAGCAATCATACCGTCGTCACCCTGTTGCTCCATATACACCCTTTGTGACCCCTGGGCTGAAACAGGATCAAGATATGCATAGGCTATCATACTGAGTGATTCATGCAATACCTGATGTCCGTGCCCCCATCCCCATAGAGGATTCCTGGAAAACACGTAGAAATTATAAGATGTTTTTTCTGTGGGCGGCAACATACACCCTCTTGCCAGGTTAAATGCTCCAAGATAGACAAGCTTTTCATCCTCTGTGATAAAATCAATCCTGGGAATACTTTTAAAAAGCTCAATATTCTTATCAATAAATGGCTGAATATCCATATTCTTAAGTTTATTGATCGTTTCCTGAAGCTTTTCTGAATTGTCCGATCTGTCCTGCCACCCTCTGAAATACCTGACCTGCTTCGTGTCTGCCGGTTTAAGCTCAAACCTGCCATGGATGGAGATAAAATCGACTTGTCCGTTTTGTTTCATGTTAAGCGAATCTGTTCTGTTCTTATCATACCAGTCGGTTTTAATCACCTGGTAGAATTCATCAGTACCACCTTTATAACCACCATAGGAATATGGTTCAAAGCTAAGGCTGAACAGGTCCCTCACATTAGTTGGGTAGGGAGCTTGTGAGTATAAATTGCTGATAAGGCGTTTCTTAGTTTCGTAATGATTAGTAACATAGGTATTGCTTTCCTGTTCGAACCGGATAATATTCAATGAATCATTTTTCACTTCCAATACAGGATAAAGATCAATGAGATGCGAATTTTCCGACTCATTTGTGATCACCATATTTACAACGGCAATACCGGAAGAATAGACAAAAAAAGTTTCCTGAACTTTTATATTTTCAAATGGCTGGTATTCAAGAATTGCCATATCGGGAAATGAAGCTTTTACAACCGGCTTTTTATAGTACCTGGAAATTTTATCAATAGCAAGCTTATCAACAAGCCACATTGTATAAAACCTGCCTGCCTGGTCGCCGTAGTAAGCCAGTGGCTCCGATTCCGAGTAATAATCCATTTTATATGCCTTATCGCCATAAAGTTGCGATCTCTCCATAGTAGCAGCATATGTGGTATATAACGGATCATGTGCATCCGCATCGATTTCAAGGTATTTGTCACTGACAATAAGGTGTTGTGAAAAAGTTTTTGTAATTCCCGTTAGTGTAATAAGAATGATCAATAAAAAAG
>JABMQR010000140.1 GCA_013202335.1 Bacteroidota bacterium | reverse complement strand
ATAATGATCTTTTTTTCTCAATCGTCACAGCTATCCTCGTTATCACATTCGTTAGTTTAATGAGGAGACGCTCCTCTAATCTATTTAAAGTCGCGGAGGATAAGATATCCATTGAAAGTATAGATGAAACATCCGCCCACCGGCTCAAAAGAGATGCGATTCAACTCCCCCCTGCTGTAGCGGGAATTACTTTTCTGGTATGGATTTTGGCAGGTTTTATTTTTGGTCTGTTGGAACCTTTGATAACCCAAATACTCTACAATGTTAATCCCCCCGATCTTGCTGAATGTTTAAGACAATTTTTTGGTATTGCCTGTGTCGGAGGTTCAATCACCTCATTGATTATCTATTTTACGACCGAAAGTATTTGGCGTAAGGCTGTCCCGAAGTTTTTCCCTGAAGGAGACTTAAGTCAAGTAAGGGACGCATTTAAACTCAATGTGAGAATCAGGCTTTTGATAGTGTTTCTGGCCATCAGCTTGGTCCCGCTTCCCATTCTCGGGATGGTCGCCTATTGCAAAGCCCTAGCGCTGCATACGGCTGACGCCATTACCAGGACCCAAATTATGTCCTCTTTGCTGGTTGAAATCATCTTTATTACCGCCATTTCGGTAGTGACTTCGCTTATGCTATCATTATTTGTTTCCAAAAGTGTTTCCGTTCCCTTAAAGAAAATAGAAGATGCCATTAAAGAAGTTAAAAACGAGAATCTGGATGTACGTGTGGAAATTGTATCAAATGATGAAATTGGAGCTGTTACCGAGGGTTTTAATCGCATGGTCACTGGGTTAAAAGAGTCGGAGTTGCTCAAGGATTCCTTTGGGAAATACATCAGCCAGGAAATACGAGATGAGATCTTGTCGGGAAGGGTTTCTTTAGATGGCGAAATGAAGAGGGTCACCTTGTTATTTTCAGATCTGAGAGATTTTACGACACTCGTTGAGAATTCTCACCCCAAAGAGGTAGTCACAATAATGAATCAATATTTTACAGAGATGGCTTCAGCCATCAAAACCTTTCGGGGACAGGTTCTGCAGTATGTGGGCGATGAGATTGAGGCTGTATTTGGGGCGCCGGTCGCATATGATGATCATCCGGACATGGCGGTTAAGGCAGCACTGGATATGCGAAGACGGTTGATTATATTAAATCAGAATCTTGAAAAACAAGGATTCGGTCCGCTTAACCACGGCATTGGTATTCATACGGGAGCGGTATTGGCCGGTAATATCGGAAGTAAAGATCGGATATCATATGCTCTCATCGGGGATACCGTAAATTTAGCTTCCAGAATCGAGGGTTTAACCAAGCAATTTTCCTACGACATTATATTGAGCCAAACTTCCCATGATCTACTCACCGGTGCTTTTATTACTGAGCAGCTTTCGGCGGTTAAGATCAAGGGGAAAAAAGATGAGGTAATGATTTATAAACTCTTAGATAATCAGGGATATTGAGGTTTACTGTTATGGATGATACTTTATTTATACAGTTTTATAATGAAATAAAGGGTTCATATTTTGATTTATGCAACGGTTTTTCAGACACCTATGATCTATGCAAAAGCAAGGGAGATTTTTATTGGACTAAGCATGAGACAGATCGTGCAAAATGGGATCTGGACGAGACATATGCAGGCAGAGAATTACCTGTTAACAAAGGGACGGTTTATATAAGCGCTGTTTATTTAAATCATCTGTATCAATCGTATGTATGGGCAAAAGAATATCCAAACATCAGGTTTATAGTAGGTGGCCCTATTGCGGCAGAAAGGCGAATCGATACTAATGGCTGGAACCCTGTATATCTGAAGATCGACAATTATAATGCGTTGCCGGCGAACTTAGAAATAACCGGCAGGAGCGTGGAAGACCGGTTTGAGGTTCCGAACTTTTCCGGAAAATGGAAACTTGACGTACCTGAATTTGTACCTGATGGCAATCCCATCTATTTTTCATATACATTGGATAACGGGTGTTTTTGGGGCAAATGCACATTCTGCAACATAGCTCTTCATGCGCGCGATCTATTCAGAAGAAGAAAGGATATAAAATTTGAGTTTAGAGACATAGAGCATAATGGAACTAAAATAATACGTCTAAATACAGGCTCCATAACAACAAAATTTATAAGAGAAATGCTGCCCAAACTGCCTTGCGGGGAAGATATGGAATACCGGATGTTTATAAGGTCTGCTAAATCTGAAAACGAAGCCCTGAAGGAAGTATTAGCTGAGTGTAAAGGTGAATTTCCAAGAATTGTATTAGGTTTTGGTATGGAGTTTCCATCTGATCGTATGTTGAGACATACCGGTAAAGGTTGCAACACCAATGAAATGTTGGAATTTCTTCGTTTATGTCGTAGTAATAACATACGAATCAATGCAAATTTCATATTAGGCTGGAACAACTTGATTGAAGATGACATCAGAGGATTAGAAGATTTCATGAATAGTGTACCCGAAAATTCCATTACCACAGTACAAATGAGGTGGCTTTTTGCCCATCCATATACAAAGATCCATGACACATACGAAGGTGAACATATTAGATTAGGTCCGTTTTATGAAGGTTTTCGTGCTGAAATAAGTGAAAAGCAGATGGAGTTAAATAAAGAAGCAGGAGATATTATTAGCAAATATAGCAATATCAAGCATTACAAGGTTGATGGCATGGGAAATATCAGAAATAATTTGCAAAAAAGCTGTAAATAATCTTATAATCGTCTTACGGAGAATTAAACCGAGTATCAAAATTTATATCATTTTCAATCCATGATGGGGGCGGTTCCATGACTACAGAAAGCGTTAAACGTAAGCTCACAGCTATTTTAAGCGCGGATGTCAAAGGTTACAGCCGCCTCATGGGAGAGGATGAGGT
>JABMQR010000139.1 GCA_013202335.1 Bacteroidota bacterium | reverse complement strand
TTCAACCTTCCTTGATTCCTTCAACCTTCCTTGATTCCTTCAACCTTCCTTGATTCCTTCAACCTTCCTTGATTCCTTCAACCTTCCTTGATTCCTTCAACCTTCCTTGATTCCTTCAACCTTCCTTGATTCCTTCAACCTGCACGCTTCTGAACACTACAATTTTTCCCCATTATCCAAAATTATTGTAAGCCACTCAGCACGGGTTGTCTCTGTAATATCTTCTTGTCGTACTTCACAATTCTCAGAATTGAGTAGTAATCTGCGAGTTCCTCGGGTAATCTGTTTATAGTATCACAAAACGTGTGGGATTATTGAAATTCTGCATTTCAAATCTCTACAGCGGTTCCGGGAAGTGATGAAATATTCATTAGGTTTGCGATTCTGGTTTTGCAAAACAGTATCAGCAATCTTTTTGACACCGTGAAAATTTACAGAATTAACGAGGTTTTACTATGTTCAATCGATATACTGAATCCGGGAAATGGTTTAAGGGAAATACTCATATACATACAATCTGTTCTGATGGAGGGAAAAGTCCTTCTGAAGTATCGTCGCTCTATCATCATGCAGGATATGACTTTATCGCTATTACCGACCATTGGCAAGATTTCACAAGCAGTTACCCTACGCCTACCGGAATGAAGCAGTCAACTTTTTCCCGGCAGGTAGAAAACTCCAAAATCCTCATACTAAACGGAATTGAGATTGATGGTCGGGATCTGCATGGTCAATATTATCACGTAGTTGCCCTCGGTACATTTGAGCAGATACAGCCCTCTATGAACCTGAAGCAAACCATTGCCACACTTATTAATCAGGATGCATATCTTATTCTTGCACACCCCTATTGGTGTGGAAATAGTTTTGAAGATGTCTATCGATTTCCTTTTCACGCAGTAGAAATTTACAACCATGTCTGTGACTGGCTAAATGGCAAAGGATCTGCCGGTCCCTATTGGGATATGGCATTACGTGAAGGAATTTCAGTCTTTGGCATAGCTGCTGATGATTCGCATTTTCTTCCGGAACATCCCGGATGGAACGGCGGTTGGATTATGGTGCAGGCTCCCGAACTGACTACTGACAGTATCTACAAATCCCTGCATCAGGGATCATTCTATTCAACAACCGGCCCGGAATTTCATCAGATTATCGTAGAGGATGGTCTGGTTCACTGCACCACTTCACCTATCCAGCGGGCATTGCTGATTGGAAAAGATACTATAGGTGATCGCATATGTGCACCAGATAATGAAACTATTACCGAATTCTCCTTCCCCATTTCTTCCGGATCAAATTTTGCACAATCTCCATACCTGCGTCTTGAAATTGAGGATGGTAAGGGGAAACGTGCGTGGAGCAACAGTCTGAATGAGTAGTTTGAAAAACCATGAGTTTCATTGTTATTAAAATAAGAATTGTTGCTCTAAAAAATACATAGAATAATATTAATGTTGTATAAGCACTTTACAGCTTGTTGAACTATTCTCAGCTGCCAAAAAGGCATCTTGATAATTATCAAAGTGAAAAACATGTGAGATTAGAGGTGAAACATCTACATATCCATCTCCAAGAAGCGATACAGCTTCACTAAAATCACCTTTTGCATAGATTCTTACACCCTGAATAATTTGCTCACTATAGGACAATTGACGAAAGAATACTTCACACGGTTTTTTATGAAGCGCGACCATTATGATCCTACCAAGAATCGCAGTCATCTGCACAATCTGCATACCTACAGGAGGAACACCTGCTGCATCAAAAGTTATATCAACACCCCTTCCATTGGTCAATGCTTTGATTGTTTCAGCAGTATCCCCAACCTTTGCATCAATAGTATTAAACCCTAAGGACTCAGCTAAGGCAAGTCGCTGATCATCAATCTCAGATATCCAGAACTCTTTTATCCCTTTTGCACGCAGAACCAAACCTATTAATAAACCAATCGGACCTGCGCCTAATATCACAGCAGTTTTCTCAGGTGAAGGCAGACCATAATTCACCGCATGAACTGCTACAGATAAGGGTTCAGCCAAAGCTGCCTGCTGATCAGTAACTTGATCTGGAACTGCATAAAGACGTTCCATGGGAGCTATAAAGAACTCAGCAAATCCACCATCAGTTTCAACACCGAGCAGTTGTAATTTTTCGCAAACATGTTCATTTCCGGTTTTACATGGTCTGCACTCTTTACAGGCCAGTAACGGCTCAACAACAACTCGATCACCCGCAAGTATAGATCTCTCTGTTCCGGTATATTGATAATTCCCATTTGTTTGTATGACAATACCTACCATCTCATGACCAAGAATTAATGGAGCTTTAGCCCTGGGATGTTTCCCGGCTTTTATCGTAATATCCGAACCGCATATCCCGCCGTAAATTGTTTTAATTAAGGCCCAACTTTCCGGGGGAATGGGTTTAGGGACTTCCTGTATTTCAACTTTTCCTGGTTCTTTC
Source organism: Bacteroidota bacterium (assembly GCA_013202335.1). The sequence continues at coordinate 8,892 of JABMQR010000139.1, read as the reverse complement.
CATACAATTGCTCTCATATATAACTCCTTACCATGTCGGCAATTTGTTGTGGAGCGAGTCCGAATTTTTCTAACAACTGCTCATAAGTTGCTGAATGAATATACTGTGGTCTATCATCTTTAGTTGCAGTATTTATTGCTATTATTGGTGATTTTTTAGTTACTGATTCTTGAAACATGAGTTTGCGATATTCGGTCCATAAATACCCGTTATTTTGTTCGGCAAAAACTTTAAGATCATTGGAAGCATTCAATTCCTTGAATCTTTCTCTATCTACTGTAGGCATATCAATAACATTTGCGGAAATACTATAAGAATCCTTCAGTATTTGCGCTGCTTCCATAGCCTCAAAGGTCCCTCTCCCACTCGAAATTATAGTAACTTCGGTTTTATCAGATCGAGAGATATAATAAGATTCTCCGTACTCAAAATTAACAACTTCCTTATAGATAATTCCTGAAGCTGCTCTCATAATTCTGATATAAACTAATCCTTTCCCCCCTTCCATTATCCATTTCATAACCCCTAACAGCATATTGGGGCAGGAAATATCAATAATTTTAACACATCCCAATTCATTGATTAATTTGATATCATCGTTCCCCATATGGGTTGCACCATTGGTTTTTGTTTCAAAATTAGGAGCTGTAGCCAGAAAGGTAAGATCCAGCCCATGCCCTGCGGACAACCAATTGTTAGTATCAGCAATTGCTTCTAACCGCTCCTGCTGCCCCACTGCAATTCTTCGCAGGACTTTTATATCAAAAAACGGGCAAAATGTACTAACCCAGACATTATACCCAAGTGCAGCAAAAGCTTCACCAATATTCATCATATTCGCCTCAGCAATTCCCACATTCAGAGCTCGCCTTTTATCAATATAGCCAACACCCTTTTCCAATCCGCTTGTTGAACTCAAGTCAGCATCTATCGAGACAATCCGTTCATTGCAGGCGAAAACTTTCATTGCTGATGTAATAATATCACAGGCAAGATAAGTTTGTTCTGGATCAAAAAATGGAAGTTTTCGTGTATCATAATCGATTTTCTTATTACGTTCAGGAACAATAAAGAGTTTTTTCTGCATTGGAATTTTAGATACTGATGAAAAATCGGAAGCAAGAGAATAATTCATTTCTTTTGCATGCCCCCTCAGATATTCGATAAGCTCTTTATCGTTTTGGTGCTCAACAAGAAACGATAGTAAATCAGATTCCCGGATTACCCTCCTGCTTTTCTGCAGTGCCATTTCCTGCATAATAAGCTCTTCACTAATAACAATTTTATGGTTCTGAAAAAATTGCGAAAAGGCTCCAAACCCTTTGGTGGTATTGCAGATAATTACAGAGGGTTTCCCATTTCTCGGTAATTCTTTGAAATTTCTCAGTGCATTGAACACTGGTAAATATTGTGTTCCATCAATATTCAATACATTCCACCCGAATGCTTCAAATTGAGCAGCCAGTCCTTCCATAGAAAGAATAGTCTTGTCTGAACGATCCAGCTGTCCATTATTTTTATCGATAATGAAACAGAGGTTATCAAGTTTTTTTTGTGATGCATACATTACTGATTCCCAAACAAGTCCTTCCTGAAGTTCGCCATCGCCCAGAATACTAAATACATCAAAATTGGGTTCCATTTTTCCGGCAACAGCATACCCTTGAGCTACACAACAACCCTGCCCAAGTGGTCCTGTTGAAATACTTATCCCGGGAAGGATTGGCCCAGGATGCCCGTTTAGCAAACTTTCCTCTGATCGGGAATTATTTAAAACTGACTTATCAAAGAAACCAAGATCTGCATAAATTGAGGCAAGTGTTGCTACAGCATGCCCCTTGCTAAGGACAAATAAGTCCTGCCCAATAAGTGTTGGATCTATTACATTATATGACAAACTACCTCCATAAAAGAGCGCTACTAAAGGAATAACTGAAGACATAGCTCCTCCAGCATGAATTCCTTTATCAACAGCATGAAAACCCTGTTCCAAAGTTAACATTCGGATATCTGAATCCTTAATCTGAAGTAACTTAAGCAATCCATTATTCCTTGCATCACTACTATTTATCATGGTTTTCTCCCTGAGATTGGATATATTTTAATTGTAATAATTCCAACACAATAAAACTTGTGTCTTGCTCTATTTTTCTTTTGCTAAATTACTGCAACCGCTCGTATAGGGGATCCTGATCCTTTCCTTATGCGAAGAGGAAATCCATAAAACATAAACTCTTTATTTATAATTTGATCAAGATTACACAAATTTTCCATGTGGGGAACACGAGTTTTTTTATAATGCTGATGGACAGGATAGGTTTTTGTTGGAGGTCTATCTGGACTTGGAGTATCTGTTCCCCAATTTTTTATACCTTTTTCTTCTATCAGATAAACAGCTGAATCATATGAAAATCCAGAATAATCCTGTAAGTATTTATGTGTTGGATAATATTTATCAAAATGTCCTATATAGAATAGTACAATATCACCCTTCTCTATCTCCCGAACTGCAGCTTTCTCAGCCTTTTTAATATCATCTGGTTCTATCAAACTATGTTCCGGCAAAAATGAAAGATCGAGACATATGGCTTTCCCAAAAAAGGTGTCCAACGACATTTCATCAATTGATGGAGCACTCGGATCGGGATCAATATGGCTGACTGCATCAATATGCGTTGGCCCATGGTCGGAAATTAAAAGACCATTTGTTCGATAGCTATATCCATCTTCCATATTGTTTTTGCATTCATCATGAGTCAGGTATTCCCAGACAACAGATTTGAGATGACCTGGAAAAATCGGCATTCCTGTATAAATTTCCTGTGTTAAATCTATGGCTTTATTCATTTTATACTCTCCTTAGGTTTAGTATTATTAGTTGATATATCTTTACATTAATTTCAGTTCTTTTTTTTATATTTTATTCCATTTAGTGAACAACACGGCCACCATCAATTATTAAATTCTGGCCATTAATGAAATGAGAACTGGAAAAAATATATTTAGCAGCTTCAGCAATATCCATTGCAGTGGCTAATCGTTTCATAGGAGTAGCCTGACGACCAATATTATTGAATTCATCCTGTCCGGCACACCATCTGGTATCTTCAATAATTCCAGGTGAAATTGTATTAACCTGAATATTTGGAGCAAGGGCTATGGCAAAAGATTTTGTCAAAGAAATTATTCCTGCTTTTGAAGCACAATATACTACTGAACTCCCTAATCCTGTCAGCCCAGCTGTTCCGGCAATATTTATTATACTACCCCTACTATCGGAATTCATTTTCATATATTTCACAGCTTCTCTTGTACAATAAAAATTACCTTTCAAATTTACTGCAAGTGTTTTCTCCCAAATCTCATCACTCATACTTTCAAGATCATCGTAAGCAACAAATGATGTATATCCGGCATTATTGACCAGCATATCAATTCGTCCATAAGTTTCAAAAGCTATTTTAAATAGATTAATCACTTCATCCTTTTGCGAAACATCTGCCTGCACTGCTATTGCTTGAACACCTGTCTGGATCAGCTCTTTAACGGTCTTTAATGCATCAGTTTTTGATTTTGAATAATTAACTACGATATTTACTCCGGAATCAGCAAGTATTTGAGCAATTGCTTTCCCGGTACCCGTACCACCACCAGTGATTACAGCTACCTTTCCTTTCAAATCAGTCATACATTTCCACTCCATTATTTACTCAAATGATTATACTTTTAATCTTATATATCTTTTCCCGTAGCAATAAGCATAAGATTATCTTCTGTAATTTCTTCTCCATTTATCTCTTTAACGATTTCCCCATTTCGCATAACTAAAACCCTATCACTCGCCCCAACCAGTTCAGGCATTTCAGAAGAGATAAAAATAATTCCTATTCCCTGATTTGCCAATTCTCTTATCAGGCTGTAAATTTCAGATTTTGCTCCAACATCAATACCCCGGGTAGGATCATCCAACAATAAAACTCTAGGTTTAGCAGCTAACCACTTTGCAAAAACTACTTTTTGCTGGTTTCCACCGCTTAAATCCTGAACAATTTGATGTATTCCGGTGGATTTAATTTTTAAAGTTTCTGACATCCTTTCAGCAAGCTCATTTTGTTTATTTCGTAGAACATAGTTTGCTTTGGAGAGTCTTTTCATGGAGGTAAGTGATATATTATTTTTGATATCCATTTCCAAAACAAGCCCTTCAGTCTTTCTATCTTCAGGCATTAAAGCAATCCCATGTTTAACTGCATCGACAGGGGTTTTGATAGTAATCTCCTGTCCATTTAATACTATCTTTCCTGAACTTTTTTTATGTGCCCCAAAAATTGCTTTCATTAGTTCAGTTCTGCCGGAACCCAACAACCCTGCAATTCCAAGAATTTCTCCCTTATATAATTTAAAATCTACTACACCTAAATTTCTAGCCTTAGACGTGATGTTAGAAACTTCCAAAACAACACTTTTGTTATCCTGCTCTACAACTCTGTTTTTAGAATAAAAGTTATCCAAACTTTTCCCAGTCATCATCTTTACTATCATTTCATGTGTTGCTTCATTGGTTAGTTTTGTTCCGGAGATTTTCCCATCACGCATGACTGTAATTTTATCTGCAACGGTAAATACTTCTTCTAATCGATGTGATATATAAATAATAGTGACACCGTTCTTTTTTAAATTTTGTATTATTGAGAATAAGTTCTGTGTTTCTTGTTGGTTTAATGCTGATGTTGGTTCATCCATAATAAGTAGTTTACTATTAAAGGAGAGAGCTTTCGCAATTTCAACAAGTTGCTGTGCAGCTACTGTTAACGTCTCAATTATTGTTTGCGGTTTCTCTTCAAGACCAACAACTTTCAGTTGTTTCTTTGTCTCTTCCAATAAAATTTTATTTTTAATCAGACCCAGCTTATTTTTTGGAAAACGTCCAAGAAATATATTTTTGTGGATACCCAGATTTACGGGTAAATTCAGCTCCTGATGTATGATGGATATACCTAATTCACGTGCTTCTCTTGTATTGGAAAAAGATACCGGTTTCCCTTCAAAATAAATATCTCCACTATCTTTAACAAGAATACCGGCTAGAATACGCATTAAAGTTGTTTTCCCAGCACCATTCTCACCAACAATGGCATGCACTTCTCCCTTATCAATTTCAATGCAAATATCATCAAGTGCTTTTACTCCTGGAAATGATTTGCATATTTTATCGATGCGCAATAGTGATGCCAATATAATCCCCCAATTCGTAATAAACAAAATATGTTAGTTTAATATACCGGAAGCAGTTGCCAGCTAACTTCCGATATAACCATATATTGTTTAGTACAATTTATTATAAAAGTTGTTATTAGCTTACAAAAAGTACTAGTCCTCTACTATCGTATAGGACTGTTCGCTCAAAGAAATAGGATCAGGTGAATACCGACCTTCTACATAAAAATCTGCAGCATTTGTTTCATCAATCATCAATGGATCAAGAACAATATGTTTAGGTACATCTTCACCATTTAAAATTTTCATGGCAAACTCAACACCAGGTCCTGATGCATTTGTGTAAAGAGGAGTACAATCCATTCTTCCATCCATAATTGCCTTAATTGCTTCCATTGTTCCGTTTACACTAGTAATAAGTATCTCATCACGACGCCCAACATTTTCTATAGCATACAGTGCACCCATTGTCATTTCATCAGCATGTGTAAAAACTGCATCAATCTGATCATATGCTTCTAAATAATCTTCCATGACAGCCATTGCTAAATCTCTGCGGTAATTGGCAGGTTGACTGGCTATTATTTCAATTTTTGGGTACCTCTCTGCAAGTGTCTTTCTGAAACCATCATCTCTCTGCACTGCAGTAGTCGATCCGGGAACACCCTCAATAACTACTACTTTTCCTTTAGGTTCACCATATTTAACAGTCATTTTTTGAGCAATATAATCAGCGACCATAGCAGAAATTGCATAGTTATCAGCATGAACAAAAGTAGTATATCCATCACCATGAATACCGCGGTCAATTAAAACCACAGGAATTCCTGAGTTATAAACTTCTTCAACTATCGGTGTTAGAGCTCCTTCCTGTGCAGGGCTTGTAATAAGTAAATTTAATCCCTGTACCAGCATGTCCTCGATATTTGCAATCTGTCTTTCAGCACTGCCCTGACCATCAGTTATATGCGGATCTAGTCCATTTTTAATTAATTCTTCTTCAACACATTGAGCTTGATAATTTCTCCAGGGCTGATTCAATGTATCCTGAGCAAAGGTGACAAAAGCCTCTTCCGGTGAGGTCGGTTTTGCTTGTTCTGCTTCACCTGCTGCAAATAAACCTGTTGCGATTATGACCATAAACACAACTAATAATACGATTAGATTTCGAATTCTCATTATTTTCTCCTTTTTCTTATAAAATTAAATTATCCTGTAGTTTAATGTGATAAAATAATCGTAATAAGTCTCTTAACAACCTCCTTTAAAATTCCGACAAAAGAACCTTATCGATTTTTCCTAAGTTGCTCAAATAGCACGGCTGCTATAATAATAATTCCTTTAAATACCATTTGCGGATAGGGAGATACCCCCATCAAATTAAATACATTGTTCAAAACACCAATTATTGCCGCACCTAACAAGGTATTTATAACGCTTCCATAACCACCTCCCAACCTGGTTCCCCCAACAACTACTGCAGCGATAACATCTAATGCATATCCACTACCGACTCCTGGATCTCCAACAGATATCCGTGCTGTCATCATTAATCCTCCAAGAGAAGCAAGAAGCCCGCTGATTATATAGGCAAATGTTTTAACAAGCTTAGTCCTGACTCCAGACAATTGAACGGCTTCTTCATTATTTCCTATTGCGTATATGTATGTTCCAAAAACACTTTTTGAGAGGACAAATTGCCCAATTATTATTATTATTATAAAAACTATAGCAAGATTCGGCATGCCTGCAGTAAAGCTATTTCCAAAGCTGCCCCACCTGGAATCTTCAAGTATAATTGGCCGTCCATTACTCATAATAAATGCCAGCCCTTCTGCAACTGCAGTCATACCAAGGGTTGCAATAAACGGCTGTACGTGCCCCTGTGCAATGAGAGTTCCAGTAATAGCACCAATAATTGATCCAGCAAATAAACATACAAGAATAATTAGGAATACAGAATCATTAAGGTAGGGTGATACTACTGGCACCAAAACACAGGAGAAAGCCATTACTCCACCAACAGAAAGATCAATTCCACCATTTAAAATTACATAGGTCATTCCAACCGCTAAAACCCCTAATATAGATACTTGTCGTAGAATATTTGTTATATTTCTATATGAAATAAAACGTGGGGAAAGGATAGATGCAAAGATAATCAACCCAAGAAAAGCCCACCACAATCCATATTTGGATAAGCTGATTTTTAAAAGCCTTCCAATTTTATGGACAATGGTTTGTCCTTTTTTTTGATCAGAATTCATATAGATCTCCTCCTAAAAAATTAATACCTATTATCAAAGCAAAGTGGATGCATATAATATGATGTAACATTCAGATTAATCAGACAGTTAAATTATGGTCACTTTTGAATTTTTCTGGTATGAACGGCGGTGAAACAACTGCTACAACTTTAAATATATCCTTTCCAGTATTGATTAATTGGTGAGCTACCCCAGGTTCAACATAAACCAGATCTCCTATAGTAACTTCAAAATACATATCACCAACTTTTATTTGACCACTACCTGCTATACAGTAAAAGGCTTCTTCCTGCCCGTCATGAAAGTGCTCATTACTGGAATAACCAGGTTCAACAGCACTTGTTCCCATCCAGAAGTTTTTTGTGCCAATAGTCCATGGAGCAGCCAAATGTCGTATAGTTCGTTTATAGGGAGCATCAATATGCACAGAAGGCACTTCTGCTTCTTTAACAAAATTCATATTGTTATCCTTCATTTTTTTATTTGATAATGTTATTTATTTCTAGAACCAGGGAGGAGTCATTGTAATTATTGCTTCAATATGTGTATTCCCAATTCCTTTCCAGCTTTGTGGTAAACTAGCAGGAAAATATATACTGTCTCCAGATTCTAAAATCATGGTTTCTTCACCAACAGTAAATTCAAGCTGCCCCTTTAACACCAAGATACACTTTTCTCCCGTTGGATCAATTATGGGTCGTTTCCCCGATGTTTCACCTGGATCTAGCCGTAAATACAAAACCTGTAATTTGCGATTCAAATCCGGTGATACCATTTCGTAAGTTATATGTGAACCGGGGAGAATCATTTTTTTTCGATGTCGGGTTCTTACGATAGTAATATCTTGAATGTACTCATTTACTACTTTATTTCTATCAACTTCTTTGCTAAGTACTGCAGATTCTTGTTCATTTTCCTCATTTGTATTACCAAAAAGGGTAACAACACTAATCTGAAAGCTATGCGCTATCTTCTTCAGGGTTGTTATTGACGGATGGGCAAGTCCGCGCTCGATTTGACTGATAAACCCTTTTGATAAGCCAGTTCTTTTTGCCAGTTGCTCAATAGTAATTTTGTTCTTTTTTCGTTCTTCTTTTATCCTCGAACCTACATCATCCAAATCAAACTCCCGAACATTTCAAAATTTGGGAAAACTTAAATGTTTTATCACACTAAACTATTTATAGAATATCACATATTTGTTTGATGTCAACAACAATTTTAGCAAATTTACATACTTTTTGTTTTATATTACTAAACTTTTAATATATTACTATATTATTCTTCCGGTCCGGTCTTTTACACCGACCATTATTCCCAAGAAAACAAAATCCTCATTTCATCTGTCTAAAAGCAGGAAAAAGATACTCTTTTTTTAATATTAGTAACATGTTTCCGTGGACTTGTG
>JABMQR010000138.1 GCA_013202335.1 Bacteroidota bacterium | reverse complement strand
CATTGAAGGTGAATCAGGGGTAACATCCTGCCCGGTTTGTTCTACTAAGTTTGAAATTGATGATAGAGGAGAATGCATTTTTGTTGATACTGATGACCCCAAATTGCCAATCAATGGCACTATCTGTAAAGGTTGCGGTCTTGTTCAAGATGAAACAAACGAAGCATGTCCATATTGTGGTGTAAAACTAGACCCGACGCACCAATGACACGTCACATATCTCGCAGGATTAGAAATCTCCTTTTAGTGTCCAACTATGCAACCGCACTACTACTTTTTTCTGGCTGTTTTAACAGCAGTTTTTACCACCCCAATCAAACCATCGATGAAACGCCTGATCAATATAACCTCCGATATGAAGAGGTGTTTTTCAAAAGCAGAGACGGCACAAGGTTATACGGCTGGTTTATTCCAGCTGTGGGAGATCCTGTTGGGACAGTAATCCATTTTCACGGGAATTTTGGAAATGTTTCCTATTACTTTAAACAAGTTCACTGGCTTCCATCGGAAAAGTTCAATGTTTTTACATTTGATTACCGAGGGTATGGTCGGTCTGAGGGCATCCCTTCGCGATTGGGAATTTATGAAGATTCTATCTCTGCAATTGAATACATAATGTCCAGGCCTGGTCTTAATCACGGAAATGTGTTTGTTTTTGGACAAAGTCTTGGGGGAGTTAATGCCATTGTGGCCATAGCGAAAAATGATTTTCCAGAAATACGTGCAGTTGCTGTTGAGGGGGCTTTCTATTCTTATAGAACAGAGGCGGAGGATATGATGATCTCGACTGCTCAAGAGAAGATGGGCAATGTATCATGCCTTACCTTTCCGATACGACCTATCTCTTTTCTTGCAGTTACAAATTCCCTCAGCCCGGGTGAATTCATAGATCAGGTTTCACCGATTCCTGTTCTCCTGATCCATTGCACTAACGATGCCATAGTATCATACCATCACAGTGAGAGGCTGTATGAAAAGGCAAAGGAACCCAAACACCTATGGATAATAAGAGGTTGTAGCCATTTGAACATATTTACAGACAGACAATCTGAAAATAAATACCGGGAGAGACTGGTGCAATTTTTCAAAAACCACCAGTTCTAGTTTCATGATCAAGAAAATTATCTCAGGCCGACAAACCGGAGCCGACCGGGCAGCCCTTGATGTTGCTATCAAATTGAGCATTCCCCACGGGGCTGGATACCAAAGGGAAGGGAGACTGAAGATGGTAAGCTAAGGCATGGCATTTTTTCTTACTATCTCTTAGAAGGCCTGAAAGGTAAGGCTGACCACGACAGTGATGGAATTATTACTGTAAGCGAACTATTCAGTTTCCTTTCCCGGAAAGTTCCAGAGGCATCGGGACAAGATCAGCATCCAGTCCGGAAGGGTGAAACTGAAGAGGAATTGGTGATAGGCCGGGTGAAGTAAAGGATGACACGCCAGGTATTAGTACCGAGGATTTTTTGGAAATAGATAGCTATTTAACATTGTCAATTCAACAGTCACCACCTGAAACTTATTATGCTAAATACCTTTCATTCGTTTGCGACTTAAATCGCCAGAAATCATCATGAAAACACAACTAATCAATATCCGTTATGTCTTCTGATTCCCTGCCTGTTTACCATTCTCTGTCTTTCCTGTGCTATACCCACAAGACAGCTCAGTTATTTTGATTCCCACCCTGACCTACTCAAGAATCAATATAGTCCTGAAAAAATAGAAGCCATCGAACGGAACTTCAAAGCTAACCCAGAAAAACATAGCAAAGAGAGGGAAACATGGGTTTTCTTTCGCAGGGACTATGGATAAAATTCTAATCAGATATCCCAGGTTCGCTCAATCTACCTGAATTTATGATATCATAGGGTTTTAGATTGCTGACATCTCTGACTTCTGGCAATATAAAGGGGTCTGAAATGAGGCCAAAACTATTTCGTACACAAAGCATATTGCATATTTTGCAAATTCCAGTATAATGCACGAAAGGTAGCATGAGGATATGCCATGAAAAGACTAATGTTTGTTTATGTAATTGCCTCCATTTTCATAGTTGCTTGTACGACGGTCACCGATCGCGGAACGACAAAGGCTCTAACGTCCAGCATGCCTAACACTGCAACGCCTTCTAAAGAGAATGGGGGAATCACCCGTGATGGCCGGTTCATAGCTTATGATAACGATAAAACATACAATTTAATAAGAGCTCTGCTGAAGCAACGCATTTATAGTGATCCATCGCTGAAAAATCAATATATGAGCGGTAATGTTCCTAAAGTAGAAAGTCTTCCTGAAATAGTCCTGCTTGGTCTCCCAGAAGGAACTATTTTCACGATAGTGGAGACATATTTTACGAAAAAAAAAGATTCTTCACCCTCAGATGAGGTGGTCCTATATTCTATTGAGAAACACCGCAAAATCCTATTTCCAGAATCTGGCATAATGCCTACTCCATTAACATTATCGAGCTATATTAAGT
>JABMQR010000137.1 GCA_013202335.1 Bacteroidota bacterium | reverse complement strand
TCTCGTCTCTTTTCCCTCTGTGTTTATGTGACTCTTCTGCTCTTGCTTTCTTGTTGTATAATTATGCAGCTTTGATTGTATAATTATAAGCGTCTTTGAGTATTTTGAAATTTGCTCTAATAAATAATTTTATTGTCGTGCACCCGAAATACAGGAATCTGTTGACTCCTCGAATTACTTTTGCTACAATTAATTGTATTAACAAAAGGAGTTTCTATGGAAAAGAAAGAAAAAAGAACATTTATCGTAAAATGCATAATATGTTTCCTTGTCGGAGGACTATTGGTGTACGCCATAATGAGCTTTACCGTAGTCCGCACCCTCAAAGTTGAGAACGGGGAGCTTACTGAAGCACTTGATACCTCGAGATATGAAGCAGGCAGGCTGCTTGAAGATGCCAAAGCACAACTTGAGAGCGGCGATTACAGCGAAGCTAAGTCAAAACTCAAAACATTGTTCGAAAAACAACCGGGCTCGGAAGAAGCAGCCGAAGGAAGGGAACTGCTCGTAACCATCGAGGATGAAGAGATGGCGGTTGATAAAAGCTGGGAAGCGGCGTTGCCTCGAATCCGAGAGGAATGGTTCAACAATATGGCAGAGAAATTTAAAGCGGAATCGGATGAGGAGAGAGCAGAGCTGGAAAGAGACTTGAACGAAATAATCACCAAAGAATGGGAAAAGGCCAAAAGCAAAGTCAGAGAAGAGTGGGAGAATGAGGATTAACCTTTTTTTGAGGAAGTCGTTCTTTACCTTCAGCTGTCTCACGGTTTTCAACAGCTGATCCCGCTCTTCCTCAGCCTCACGCTCACGACCACGCATCTTGTTCGGCCGCTCAAAGAGCTAATCGGCTACCTTGAGCAGTTGCCTTTTCCAATGCGATACCTGAACCGGATGTACCTCGTATTTCTTTGTCAACTCCTGAAGTATCATCTGCTCTTTGATCGCCTCGATCGCCACCTTTATCAAGGTGCCAGGCTCCCGAGCAAAAATTTTCAATCAGATTTTGTTCTCAACCTCGTCCCTTAGTTTTTTAACAAAACATTCACGTTTTCAAGCACTTGATCGGAAATAATGGTGATGTAAACCTCCCAAAATAGACTTTTTCTTTATTACTCCAATTTCTGGAAAATCTAAAGGTACTGGAGTCTTTCCAATTCCCTGATGCATCCTGTAGTTATTGTAATAATCAATATACTCTGAAATTATTTTCCTAATCTGCTTCTCTGTAATCAATAGAAAATGATCTAGAACCTCCCTCCGTATAGATCCGTTTAATCTTTCAACATAGGTATTCATATTAGGCGAAGCGATGCAGGTATTTACTCCTTTGATTCCATAATTTGAATAGTCTATTGATTTAAACACTGAAGCATTATCATGAATTAAAACAGAAGTCTCTGTAAACTCCTCAGAAAGTAATATTATTCGTTGACGTACAAACTCTCTGTTGGGATATTCTGTAAGTCCCCATTTAACAATCATTCTTGATTTCATCTGCATTATCAACAAAAGATGTAATCTTTTACCGAATAATGTATCAATATTCATGAAATCCATGGCGAATAATGAATTCCAATGCGATTTTAGAAACTTCTTCCAGCTACCTACCGGCTGAATCTGTCCGTTTTTGCGAAAAGTCTGCAAGATTCTATTTACAGTAGTATAATGAACATCAATTCCCAACTTTTTCAATTCATCTGAAATTCTAATACAACCCCATAATTGATTATCCTGTTTCTTTTCAAGTATTAAATATTTGACAGTTTTCGACACAGGCTTTCTACCCGGTTTTTTCTTTGGATACGTCCATCTATTCTTTATAAACTTTCGTTGCCAATTCAATAATGTTTTTGGTTTTACTATAGTCATATGACTTAATGCTCGTTTCGACAATGCAGCAATCAGAGACAACGAAAATCTATCCTTTCGTGCAGTCTTCAATTTCATTTTTTTGAAATTTACAGTTCTTCTTAAAATTTCATTTTCCTTTTTCAGAAGCAACATAGTAAATATTAAATCCTTCTGGTTTTTAAACATGATTGAAATAATTGTTGATAGTAATTTTACAGCAAAGTTAAACATAATTTCAGTATACTTGTTCTGTGGAATGTAGAAAATATTCCATATTCCGACTGCCACGTAAAAAAACTAAGGGACGCCTTCGTAACCGTCAAATAAACCCCACCTTAAAAGAGGAAAAAATTATAATGTCCACATAAGAGATTGATGCTGTTAATCTCTTATTCTGGAAGGTTCGGTGTTATTCTGGATTTGACGGAGTCCGGAAGCCGGTGGTCATGTGAGGTTATTTGTGAAACAAGTTATTATAACTATGATTTCTGGAGAAAAACTACACAGACGCCGACCATCGAAGTATAAGGTGGGACTGGTTATGAGATGTTAGTATGTTTCATCTCATAATCTGATCCCGATAATAAAAATGAGAATATCGAACTGCTGTATAAAGCCTTCCGAGCACACCGCCAATCTAATTTTTTAGGAGGTGGCAAGATGAATAAAAACTTGCCTGTCGGTTCTCGGATCATAGGCCTCGACCTATCCAAGAAGTCCTATACTGGATGTATCCTCTCAGATGAAGGATTCGTGAAGAAGAATTATTTCAATGGGAAGATGACGCAAGATGATGAGGGGTGGAAGAAACTCTGCAAGCGTATTAGATCTGATGATCTGGTACTTATGGAAGCAGGGACTTCCTCATTCACCCTTGCTCGGTATCTAAAACGATCCTCTGTTGCAAAGGATGTGATCGTATTGAATCCTGGGTTGCTACGAGTGATCTGGATGAGTCAGAAGAAGAATGACAAGTCTGATGCGGCTAAGATCGCCTGTGTCGCTCGTGACATGCAGGAAGAGGCATGGCCTATCGTATCCATTCCTACCGCAGAAGAACAGTCAGAACGATCAGACATCACTCTGTATGTCTTCTTCAAACAGGAAGAGACTCAGCTCATCAACAAACTGTATGCCCTTTACAACTCTCTCGGATTCCCAGAGATCTCACGTAAGGTCCTTAGAGAGTTACCAGATGAACGGTATGTTCTTGCTAAGAAGTTATTGGCCTCTAATCCTTCAGCTCTTGATGCTGCTGTGCTACTAATGGAACAGCTTGATCTGACACAACTTCACATTGAGATCCAGCTAGATAAACTGAGAAAGATCTGTCTTGATCATCCGAAGCAAGCGCTCTCTTGGTTCTCAATTCCTGGTATCGGGCTCATCAATGCAGCAACCCTTATTGCCTATATCGGTGAGGGTTCTCGCTTCTCCAATGCCCATCAGTTACTTAACTATGCAGGTCTCATCCCGAAGCAGGATCAAAGTGGTTCAGTGGATAAGCATCTGGGGATCACCCATCGAGGAAATGCCTACATCAGAAGAAACATCGTTCAGGGAGGATGGGTAGTTTCTCTAATGAAACCTAATTGTCCATTAACTAAGTTTGCATATCGTAAGATGAAAGAAGGTAAGCAGAAGCAGAAGGTCGCTATAGCAGTCGCGAACAAAATGCTTCGAACGGGATTAGCTCTACTCCATTCAGGAGAACTCTACCATCCCATGATCAAGGAGGGATATGAGAAGCTAGAAATGAAGCTTCGTGGGTACAAAGCACAGGCCCTTATGAAATCCATAGCAGAAAGGTAATTTCATAAGAGCCTTAAAACAAGAAATATCTCAACTGTTAAAGCCTTGTATATTCATAGGCTAATATTGTTATGTTTTGATGTCAAGATTTTGGAGACTGAATAGTTTGCTCTTGACTTATGTGGACAAATAAAAATAACCCACGGGTTGGAATTTTTACAAAGAAATAGTAGCGTGAAAGAAGAGAAAAAGCCAAAACCACCGCGCAGCAGTTATTGTCTACTGTATATTTACAGGGAATTTAGGTTACAACAAACATTTTATAAAATTTCTCACCCATGCATTTGTATACACTTGTAATCGTTCACGGCACAGGGATCGAAACGTCATATTACTGCCTTTTTTAGTGGAGCCGCTGATCATATTATTCTTTTATTTAGACACACTTGTTAACAATATATAATTAGTATACTAAATAATAAATTATTGATTTTTACAAGCCTAACTTAATAGCTGTATGATTTATATGCATTATTATTGCAAAAAAGAAGGTTGCTCGTTTGTTCATGTATATAATCAATCTTTTTTGATGCTTGTAATTAATTAGATCTATAAGTATAATTAGCATAGAATATTTCAAATTGAGGAGTAAATTATGAAAAAAATTCTAATTATGTGTATATCATCTCTTTTTATTTTTTCTGTTGTTGGCGTGTTTGCCGGAGGGCAAGAGGACGCTAATAGTACACAGCAGAAAATTGAAGAAAAGATGATTATCAGAGTAGCTGAACAAGTACCAAATCTCATTACACCAGGTGTTTGGGATGGACAGGCGTTCTCTTTGAATGCTTCAATTTATGATTATTTGATTGAAATGGATGCCGCAACCGGA
>JABMQR010000136.1 GCA_013202335.1 Bacteroidota bacterium | reverse complement strand
GAATAATCCTTATGCTGGGCAATTTCCTTACCAATAAAAATCGGTTCTTCTTCCTGTCCGTATGCAACAAAGCCCAGACTGCTCATACCCCACTCTGTGACCATTCTCCTGGCTAGATTAGTTGCCTGCTTAATGTCATTGGAGGTTCCGGTGGTTGTTTCACCATAAAACAGCTCCTCTGCAATATATCCACCCATTGTTACCTTTATCCAATCTGTTAATGAACTCTTATTTTTGGTATAAGTATCCTTCTCAGGTAATGACATCGTTATACCTAAAGCACTGCCATGAGGGATGATTGTAACTTTATGAAGAGGGTCAAGATTATCAAGATAATAATACATTAAGGCATGCCCGGCTTCATGATATGCTGTTGCCTTTTTTTCCTCAGTTGTCATTACTTTGGATTTTCGTGCAACTCCAAGAAGTAGTTTATCTCTGGCTTCCTCAAAATGTTCCATTGAGACTTTATTACTATTTGAACGTGCAGCAAATAACGCTGCTTCATTTGCAAGATTTGCAAGATCAGCACCAGAAGTACCAGGAGTTGCCCTTGCAACACGTTTAAGATCTACATCTTTATCAAGATTTAAATTTCTACAGT
This sequence comes from Bacteroidota bacterium, assembly GCA_013202335.1. The sequence goes on along the minus strand of JABMQR010000136.1, from coordinate 3,843 downwards.
GTATTTTCAGAATGTCTTCTCGCTCCTGAACATCAGGCATATCAACAACAACCTGACGATCAAATCGACCAGGACGCATCAAAGCTGGGTCAAGAACATCAGGACGGTTCGTAGCAGCAATAATAATTACACCGGTTTTTGTATCAAAACCATCCATTTCAACCAGCATTTGGTTAAGAGTTTGCTCTCGTTCGTCATTTCCTCCACCATAACCGGCTCCTCTGGATCTACCAACGGCATCAAGCTCATCAATAAACAATATACACGGGGCATTCTTTCTTCCCTGTTCAAAAAGATCCCGTACCCTGCTTGCTCCAACTCCGACAAACATCTCAACAAAATCTGATCCGGACATATGAAAAAAGGGTACACCGGCTTCACCAGCTACAGCTTTTGCCAAAAGAGTTTTACCTGTACCCGGTAATCCAACAAGCAATACTCCCTTAGGAATCCTGGCACCCATATCAGTAAACTTCTTCGGATTTTTTAGGAAATCTACTACTTCCTCAAGTTCATATTTTGCCTCAATCTGACCAGCAACATCATTAAAAGTTATTTTTGTATCATCTTGTTTGTACTCTTTAGCCCGGCTTTTGCCAAAAGAAAAGGCTTTTCCTCCAGCTCCCTGTGTTTGTTTATACATTATCCAGAAAAAGCCAATGAATATAATCCAGGGTACAAGCTGCAGTATTAATTGTAATGCTGAAGTTCCTTTTGTGCTTCCTGTTACACGCACCCCACTTTGAAGTAGATTCTGCATGAGTTCATCGTCGAAATAGGGTATTCTTGTTGAATAACGCAAAGCTGAACCAGTGCTTGTTTGACTGTCAAGAGTAAAATAGACATCGCTGGTATCCAAAATCTCTACTGAAGTGACTTGCCCGGAATCTACATAATTTAGGAATGTAGAATAAGGCACTTCCTGAGATGCTGCGCTGCCGTTTGAGAAAAGAATTATCCCAAACATTATTATTAGTGAAACAATAAAGAAAAGGGCAAATTTATTCTTACCAAAATCAAATTTTGGCCCCATGTCATTTTTATTATCTGGTTTGTTATTATTCTCCGTACTCACTGTAACTCCCTGTATATTTTACATTAACTCTTATTAAATTCTTTATCTTATGAGAATCCTTAGCAATTTTCATTCGTGATGCAATTCTGTTACTTCCACCAAAAGCTTTTCCCAGTACTGCGGTAATCCCTTTACGATCTTCAATGACAGGTATCATCCAACGCCTCTCTGATGGAATTTTCCAATCTTTAAGCAATTTACTAACCTGTTTTCGTCCTTCAGTCAGCTCAATTTCATCACTGGGAATTAAAGAACGAACAATCACAGGACGAGTAATTAAGTCATCAGCAAATACAATATCACTCTTTTCTACATCATCCTTGCTCTTTATAACCAATGTACAACCGGAAAACAATTCAAGATTGTTACCGGCTTCAACTCTAAGATACCTATTTTTTTTTGTATGGACAATATTATCGAACCAAAAAAGCCGATTTCTATCAGTATATATACTGGTTCCTGCAAATTCAAGAATTCTTTTACTCACTGAAAGGTGATCATGTGAATATTCACCGGTATTCCTGAATAAATTCTCATCTGCCAGTATCAAGGGCTTAATTGTGGTAAAGGGTATCGATATAGATTTTTTTTGATACAATAACTCCCAAGCTTTATATATAAGTTGTGTTCTCTGATAACTGTCAAGAGTTAGGTAATCATCTATTTTACAGGATACATTATCAGAAGCTTTTTGTAATAATTTTTTAAAGTGGTCACCTTGCGACTCTTTTTTCAGATGATCTATAAGCATTTCCAATTTTTCCTGACCATGTGGAAGAGTGCTGTACAAACCTGGGAAAATATCCAGAATCCCCGGAATAATTTTCCTGATTTTGTTACGAAGAAAACGTATCTCCAAGTTTGTGGAATCAATCGAAGTGGTAATATTATAGTGTTTAAGATAGTTTAGGAGCTCTTCTTTTCTCGTTCCAAGAAGCGGTCGCAGAACAGACCTGTTTGATTCCCTGATCCCCAGAAGCCCTTCCGGTCCGGAGCCCTGCAGAAAGCGCATAAGCATTGTTTCCACTTGATCATCAAGTGTATGAGCCGTAGCTAATACCGAGTAGGAGCAGCTGTCCATAAGTGTGAAAATATTTGTATATCTGGCCTCTCTTGCAGCATCTTCAATACCCCGGCACCTTTGCAGTGCAATTTCCTCAATTTTCCCTTTGGGACACTCAAGAATATGCAAATCAATGTGTAAATTATTTGCAAACCGTTGAATATGACTAATTTCTTTTTGTATTTCTGAATCGCTTCGTAAGTTGTGATTTACATAAACAGCGGATATGTGTAAATCAAGATTTTTCTGCTTTGATAAAACATGCAGGATGTGTAGAAGTGCAGTTGAATCAGGACCGCCTGAAAAAGCTACAAGAATTGCAGCATTATGCAGTAATCCATATTTATTGAGAAAATCAGCAACTCTAAGTTCTAATGTTTTTACGATTGAATTCATTCATAACTTTGTGAATTGGTACTCCTTCAAGAAGTTTTATGATAACTGTTGAAGCCAATTCAATTCCTTCATGTAATTTTCGTATATTTTCCGGAACACCCAGTACGTGATCAATAACTGACTCATCTGAAACAGGTCTTCCAATACCTATATATAATCTTATAAAATCTTTTGATTTTAAGGTCCCAATTATCGACTTAAGGCCATTATGACCAGCATCCGATCCACCAGTCCTTATTCTTATTACACCTGGAGCTAAATCCATATTATCGCACACGACTACCATGTTTGATACCTGCATATGTGTACTGCTAAACAGTTTGGGGAATAGAACACCTGACTTGTTCATATAGGTAAGGGGTTTCACAAGATAGAAATTTGATCCTTGTGTAATCCCTTTACTAAAAATATATGGTTGGAAAATTTTTTTCTTAGCAGTTATATTCAGAAGTGCAGTTACCCGGTCAATTGCCATAAAGCCAACATTGTGCCGGGTATCCTCAAATCGTTTCTCGGGATTGCCTAAACCTATAATTAGATACAGGGCTTATTCTCCTTTCGTCTCTTCAGCTCCGCTTACTTCAACTTCCACTACTGCTTCTGCTTCTGCTTCTGCTTCTTCCTCTTCCTCAGCTTTCTCTTCCTTCAGCGAAGTAATTGTAACTATTGTTCTATTAGCATCAGTTAAAATCTTTACACCTTTAGGAGCAGTAACACCTTCGACATGGAGGCTTTCATTTAAACCAAGCTCTGAAATATCACAAATAATACTCTCCGGAATATTTTCCGGGAGACATTCGATATCAACATCATGCAGTACCTGCTCCAGAATACCGCCTAATTTTATACCTGCAGCAGAATCTGCATGTAAAAGTGCAATCGAAACGGTAGTATGCAGTTTTTCACCTTTAGTAATCTCAAAAAAATCAACATGCCTTAACTCATATTTCAAAGGGTTTTCCTGAAAATCTTTAATTAAAACAGTAAAAGATTTCTTACCTATCTTAATGGTGAGCAAACCGCTCTCAGAAATATTTTTGATTTTAGTCTTAAATTCCTTTGCATCGATACTTATATGAACCGGGGCTTCTTTTCCATAAATAACAGCTGGTATCTGACCCTCTCTTCTTAATCTTCGTGAAGCGCCTGTCCCGCTCTCAGTTCGTTTCATACCGGATAATACTTTATCATCCATTGTAATCTCCTTATTATGCTGGGTTTACTGGGGCGGTAGGATTCGAACCTACGCATGTCGGCACCAAAAACCGATGTCTTAACCGCTTGACTACCCCCCAATATAAATTTTTAG
>JABMQR010000135.1 GCA_013202335.1 Bacteroidota bacterium | reverse complement strand
GATGTCATCTGCAGCAAGTAATGCGAATGCAGGAAGCAGCAGAATAAGTAACACTAAACCAACTTTTCTCATATCGACTCCTTTCAAGCCCATAGCTACCGCACATCGGTAACAGGGTAATATACCGGCTAATTGATTAAGTAAAAATCAAACCGGTTACTGTTCATCATAGTACAGAATAGTAAAAAAATCGAGTTTTTAATTGATGGAGATATTTGCTTATCACAAATACGCTTCTGCTTACTTGCTAAACTTATGCTTACACATGTATACTAAACACATGATAAAACCATTAACACTCCGGGAGCAGGAAATCCTTGAAATCATCTTAAGTAATCCATTAATTAGCCAGAAAGAGCTTGCTGAACGCCTTGGCATTACCCGATCTTCAGCTGCCGTCCATATTTCCCGTCTCACAAAAAAAGGCCGCATTAAGGGCAAAGGCTATATTACCACGAAGGAACCCTATGTCGTACTTGCCGGTGCGGCCAATCTCGATATCCTGGGATTCACAAAAGACCCGCTAATCCCGTGCGATTCAAACCCCGGTCGTGTACGGCTGTGTCCCGGCGGAGTAAGCCGGAATATTGCAGAAAACCTCTCCCGACTCGGCGTCAAAACTGAACTGATCACCGCTGTGGGAAACGGTATTGCAGGAAAATATATCCTTGAAAATTGTGCATCAGAGGGAATCAGCACCCGGCATTCTCTCATCCTGCAGAATACAACATCTTCAATATATTTAGCGCTTATGGATAATGATGGTGATATGGCTCTGGCTCTTTCAGACATGTCGATATCTGACCATCTTACAAAAGAGTATTTAAGAAAAAAAAAGAACCTGTTTGACTCAGCATCAGTTATCGTTGCTGATACCTGCCTCTCTACCGAATCTCTTGAATATTTGCTGGATACCTCTCGTAAAACAATAACCTGCATAGACCCTGTCTCTGTCACAAAAGGGAGAAAACTGATCCCCATGGTCGGTAAAATACACACCTTAAAAATGAATAAACTGGAAGCTGAAGCGTTATCCGGAATGGAAGTCACTAGCCACACATCGCTGCGAAAAGCCGGAGATTATTTTCTGGAAAAAGGAACTCAGCGTATTTATATAACCCTGGGGGCTGAGGGCGTTTTTTACTGCAGTGCAGACAATCACGGTTTCTACACACCCCCATCAATCAGGGTAGTTAATGCTACCGGTGCCGGAGACGCATTTATGGCAGGGGTCGTCTTTGCTTCATTAAATCAGTATACTATTGAGGAAACTGTTCGCTTTTCTGCCGCTGCCGCAGGGCTTGCCCTGTCCGGTGAATCGACCGTAAACCCGGATATAAGCAGGGCCTTAATTGAACAGACCCTGAAAAACCAAGGAGATACATATAATGATGGAAACATATCTTGATATAGCTGAAGAAGTCGCAACAGCACTTAAAGAGAACAAACCGGTTGTGGCTCTTGAATCCACTATAATCACCCACGGTATGCCCTATCCTGAAAACATTGAGAGTGCAAAAAACTCTGAAAGAATCATTCGGCAGGAAGGCGGAGTTCCCGCAACCATAGCGGTAATTAAAGGAAAGATCAAAGTCGGTCTTACTGATGCAGAACTGGATTATATGGGAAAAAACAACGATATACCCAAAGCAAGCCGGCGGGATATGGCCCTTCTGATATCACAGGGTCTGGATGGTGCCACAACAGTTGCCACGACCATGCTCTGTGCCGCTCTTGCCGGAGTCAGAGTCTTTGCTACCGGCGGAATTGGCGGTGCACACCGTAATGCCCAGGAGACCTTTGATATCTCCGCGGACCTTCAGGAACTTGCCAACACCAACGTCGCCGTTGTGTGTGCAGGAGCAAAGTCGATCCTCGACATCGGTTTGACCCTTGAATACCTTGAGACACACGGAGTTCCTGTTATCGGATATGGAACCAATGATTTCCCTGCTTTCTACACACGAAAAAGCGGATTTCCTGTCGACTACCGGCTCGACACACCTGCTGCAGTTGCAAAGGCGCTGAAGGTAAAATGGGATCTGGGACTCCAGGGAGGCATGGTTATTGCCAACCCGATTCCTGTTGAGTATGAGATGGAAGAGGCTTATATTAACGGAGTAATTGAAGAGGCGGTAACAGAAGCAGCAAAACAGAATATTCGCGGGAAATATATAACACCCTTTATTCTGGCCCGACTGCACGAGCAGACTGAAGATAAGAGTCTTTTCTCCAACAAACAGCTGGTCTACAGCAATGTACGCACCGCAGCGAAAATTGCCAAAGCGTATTCAGAACTTTGCTGATCCCATGACCCCAAAAGCACGCCTTCTTTCAACACTATCCGGAAAACCGGTTGATCGAACAGCTGTTTTTACACAAATACCATTCTCACTATCTGAAAGCGGTTTTCTTCCGGGACCATTTCATGGATATACCGATTATGATGATTGGCGATCTCAGGACCCTGCATATGTTAAACTGGTAAAAAGAATGGAAGATGAGTGTGATAATTTCTTTATTTGGCGCCCTCCCTGCATGCAGAACAGTCAGTTTCTCCTATCTCCGACTCTGGCAGAAAAAACCGTAACAAAAGGAAATGATGGAAAGATTTATTATAAAACAGTCTTTTCCTACAACGATTTAACCTTTCAGGAAATTTTAGCAAAGCAGCCTGGGGCCGGTCACTCCTGGCAAATTGAGCACCTCTGCAAAACTCCGGAAGATGCCAAAGCCCTATTATCATTACCCTGGACAGGAAATCTTGTAGGTGCTGGTGACTTTTTCAATCTCCAGACGACCCTGGGTAACCGGGGACTAATGTGGGTAACGGTACCTTCTCCCATACAGGTAGTCTGCCGATTGTTTGATCCAAACGAATTCCTGATACTCACCAGATTGGAAACGGTACTTATTAATCAATTAATGGAAACAGCTGCAGAAAGAATTTATGATAACTTACAGAAACTGTTAGAGCTGGGTGTTGGCCCAATAATCAGATTCGGCGGGGCTGAACATGCCACCCCACCGCTTATGTCACCTGCAGATTTTGATTGGCTTGTGGTAAGATTTGATACTCCTCTGGTAAACCTTTGCAAAAAGTATGGAAAAATGGTCGCTTATCACTGCCATGGTAAAATAACGCATGCATTACATCGATTTATTGAGATGGGTGTAGATATGATAGACCCGGTAGAAACAGTTCCCGATGGGGACATGACTCTGGAGCAGGCAAAAAGCATCACTGGTAATGCAATAACATTGATTGGTAATATTCAAATGAAAGATATTGCCAATGCTGCCCCACATGAAATTCAGCAAAAAGTAAAAAAAATTATTGATACACTGGGTCCTGGTCACCTAATCCTGTCAACAACCGGAACTCCTTTGGAAAAAATGGATTCCCGGACTGAAGAAAATTATCACGCCTTTATTGATGCTGTTCTGTGCTATTCTACTTAGTGTAAGGACAACCGTTAGGAGCCTAAGTAAAAAGAGTCAGAACAGCCATCAACGCAAAAACGACTGCAAGTATAATTTTAACGCCTACTATATTCCGTTGAAAAACTCCCGCTGCCTTTTTAGAACTGATCCCGGCAAAGACCATCCCGAATACACCCAGAAGCGGGATAATAAACCCAATATTATAGATAAGCAGGAGAAAAATCCCCCGGCTCCCACTCTCACCTACCCGCGTCATATAGGTTATGGTCGGCAGATAGACCTGACCGGTACAGGCGAGCTCAAAGATTGAGACCAGTACACCGGCGACCGCAGCACCGCTGATAATTGCCGCAGTTCTGGTCTTTTCACGTATAGTTTTATGAATTCTTTTTTTCATTGAATCCGGAAGCTGCAGAATCATGTCCTTTATCCTGCCCTTTGAAGCAAGAAAGGCATCATACAAACTCATGACCGTAAAAACTACCAGAACAGAAAACAGCACCCATCGTATGATTGATGCAGCCAGACTGAACGACCCCAGGGCGCGAACAGCGGTAAACAGCCCAAAACCAACTGCCATATAGGTAATAAATACTGACCCGGCAAATACAAGACCAATTATCGCTATCTGTAATCGCGATCGCCCTATCATGGTCAGTACTGAGATCAGGAACAGCAGCGTTGAAAAGGCACAGGGATTAATCCCATCGACAAGCCCTGCGAGAAAAACGGGTATCGGGGCAGCTGCTTTTAAGAATGATTCTGTCCCTGAATCCGAACCGGATCCTTCACTGGAGGTCTGAAAAGACTGTTTCTCTGAATTAGAAACTAGTTTCCCTTCAGAAATTATTTCTCCTTTAGCTGCAGCAAGCAATCCTTTCTCTATTGCCGAAATCCCCTGGTATATACTGCTGCCCATTATAAGAATCGGCAGTTCTCCAACTTCTTGTATACCTAAACTATCCAACTCCCAGGACATGCGTTCAAACCCGGATTTTCCCATAATATTATATTCCTGAAGCTCGATCAGAATAGAGTACTCCTCTTCAATAACGGGGATAAACCTATTTATCAACTCTTCACAATCCCTGCACCCGGCACTATAAAAAAGGAAGGCTGTAAATATTCTGTTGTTCCTGTTCTCATCGGTATCAGACTCCTGCCCCAATTTGGCAAAAGCAGCCTCCCGTGCCCGCTCTTTCTGAAGAAGGTGCTCAATCTCATAGCAGGTAGTACACCCAATCTCTTCAACACCCTCACCAGAATCACTCAACTCAGATTCATCTACCAGAATATTTAAACCCATCACTGCAAAATCTCTCTGCTGCGTTCCATTTTGGTCCATATACTCAATAAGAAGAATTTTATCGGTAGGTCCGGAATAATCCGAAGAGTCAAAAAAACCTGTTACATCCACAAACCCATTTCCCGGAATAGTTATCTCCCCCGTGGTAACCGTAACGCACACACATGCACTCGTAATAATAACTGTTAGTGGATCCGGGTTCGGGTTCTCATTTCTTAAGGGAATACTATAGGGAATAATCTCCCCGGCCTGAGCTGTTCCAAGATCTGTGTATTCCGGCATATCCAGCGCCGAAAGATTTGGAATTACCAAAACAAATAGAGTAATAAAAATTACCAATAAGGTTTTTTTATGTGTCATAGCGGAAGTTTATACAGATTCCCCTATTTAGTGAATATGCACTTGACATTTAGTTAGATTTCTAACATTTTGATTTAAGACTATATTTCTCAAAGGATTTGATATGGATAAAAAAAAGCAAAAACCGATGATACTTATCTTCAGCCTGTTTCCAAAATTGATCCGCTCCGTTTTACAGGGATTTGAATCAGAAACCGGAAACCGTGCCGGTTTAAATCATACTCAGGTAAAAACACTGCTCTACATCTATAATAATGAGCCATCTCCTATGTCGAAAATCTGTCACCATGTAAATTTAGAAAAGGGGTCAATGACTTCTGTTATCGATACACTGATAAACAATGACTTCGTACAGCGAAATCGAGAAGAAGCAGACAGGAGAAAAGTCCTTATCAGCCTGACAGAACAGGGAAAAATCACGGCAAAACAGTGTCGTGATGATGTAATCCGCTATATAAATAAAAAACTTTCCATCCTTACAGAAGAAGAGCGAACACAATTCTGGGACTCTTTAATGACTCTCGAAAATATTACAAGGCAGCTTCAGGAGAACTCACATGAATAACAGCTCCACAAGAGCAGAGAGAAAGGCAGCCAAAGCATCAAAGGTTTCTGTACAAGCAATTGACTCAAAAACATTTCTGGGCACAGAACCTATCTGGCCCCTTCTGCGGCGACTCTCTGTCCCTGCTATAATTGGTATGCTCGTTAATGCACTCTATAACTTTGTAGATACAATTTACGTTGGGCAGGGTGTCGGTCCACTGGCAATTGGTGCTTTAAGTATTACGTTTCCTATCCAGATGCTGATTTCCGCCTTTGCAATGATGTTTGGAGTCGGATCAGCATCAATTATCTCCCGCCGGCTGGGTGAGAAAAATGAAGAAGCTGCGGCTAATGCAGCCGGTACAGCACTTTCTGCCACCGTAATTGTCGCTCTCGTCATTACCGTTCTGGGTACTATCTTTATTGAACCGCTGCTTGCAGCTTTCGGCGCAACAGAAAACATTCTCCCCTATTCCAGAGATTATCTTTCGATAATTTTTCTTGGTTCAGTTTTCATATCCATCTCAATGTCCTCAAATAACATAATCCGGGCTGAAGGAAAGGCTAAGGCGGCCATGTTCATCATGGTTATCGGAACCGGAGCAAATCTGGTTCTGGATCCAATATTCATCTTCGGGTTTAACATGGGAATTAAAGGAGCAGCAGTCGCTACGATAATAAGTCAGGTTCTCTCCGCCATGTATGCGATACGCTTTTTCATAAATAATGAAAGCATACTCCCCCTGCATCTATCATCTTTCAAAATCCGTTTTAAAGTGCTATGGGAGACGGTAATTCTTGGTTTCTCCTTTTTCGTCCGACAGGCCGGCGGAAGCCTGCTGGCTCTGACCGCCAATAATATGTTGAAAATTTATGGCGGAGATATGGGTATTACCGCTTATGGTATGGTTCTTAGGGTGATGATATTCTTTCTTATGCCTATTTTTGGTCTTGTTCACGGATTCCAGCCTATAGCCGGGTACAATTACGGGGCAAAAAGAATGGATCGGGTTAAAGAAGTTATCTGGAAGTCAATTCTGGTCTGCAGTATAATGGGCCTGTTCGGATTTATCATGATAATGTTTTTCCCACGGCTCATTCTTACTGTCTTTACATCGGATGTAGAGGCACTTGCTATTGCCGTTCCGGCTTTGAGAACAGTAATGCTGATGGTTCCTCTTCTGGGAATTCAAGCTATCAGCTCGACTTTTTTCCAGAGCGCCGGTAAAGCAATTCCATCCTTTTTTCTGGGATTAAGCAGACAGTATATATTTCTGATACCATTAATTCTTATACTGCCAGGTTTTCTTGGGTTATCCGGTGTTTGGGTCGCCTTTCCCATAGCCGATTTAATGGCTACTCTGATCTCCACCACCTGGATGCTTATAGAATTGAAAAGAATGAGCAGAAAATTTAATGATACCCGATTAATGAATGAAGAAGGTGCTGGAAATCGATGTTAAGATCTAATTCTTAGTAGTGTGGGGGTCTTTCCTAAAGCCCCGCTTCCTGGAAACCTATATTTTAGTAATGCGGAGGTTACTCGACTACCCTGCGCTCCTCAGCGGCAAGCAAAATATAGTCATCAACTTTCTTTATGATCTTTTCAAACCTCCCAGTCAGTTTGTACTAATTACATAAATTTCTGATAAATTCAAAGACTGCACTGGTTTCCTGTTGCCAAAAGGCACACAATAGGCTACTATTCTGTCATGGAAAAGATTTTCAACTGGAATGATGCTAAAAACATGCAATTAATACAGTATCAGGATGTATCATTTGAAGAAGTCGTTTACTGTATTCAGAACAAACAGATTCTGGCAATCGATGATCATCCCAATCAGAAAAAATATCCAAACCAGAGAATATATGTGATTCAGATGAATGATTATGTGTATCTTGTTCCATTTGTTGAATCTGATAATGAGATATTCCTTAAAACCATCATTCCAAGCCGTAAAGCTAAAAAGTTTTATGAAGGAGGCTCAAATGAAACTTGATGATTACGAAAAAGAGATCCTTGAGAACTATGAACAAAATAGTAAGGACTCCCGGCTCCCTTCAGAGTCGGAGCTGACAGAGCATTCCAGGATCGCATCAAATACACTATTAAAAAATCGAAGAGTTAATATCAGATTATCTGAACATGATTTACAAGCCATTCAACGCCGTGCTTTGCAGGAGGGCCTGCCCTACCAGACCCTTATCTCCAGCCTTATTCATAAATACACCAACGGTTTGCTTGTTGAGAAAAAGCATGCAGGATGATTAAGGAAAACGAGGATCTTTCCCTAAGCCCCGCTTCCTGGAAACCTATATTAGTAATGCGGGGGTCTGATCCTAAGCCCCGCTTCCTGGAAACCTATATTAGTAATGCGGGGGTCTGATCCTAAGCCCCCGCTTCCTGGAAACCTATATTAGTAATGCGGGGGTCTGATCCTAAGCCCCCGCTTCCTGGAAACCT
>JABMQR010000134.1 GCA_013202335.1 Bacteroidota bacterium | reverse complement strand
CCATCAGTTGCTGATATATTTCCAATGCCTTTTGTTCTTTTTCCTTCTCGCTCATAATTTATTATACCAAAGGATTCTCTATCTGTATAGTAAGATCACTTATATATTCGAAAAGAGCCTAATTTTTTGATATAATTTAAGAATTATAACCACCTGCCGTCCATACCGGGCGGTATATTTTTTTGTATCAATGTTTTTCCCCATTCTTCGTCGCACTTAGCAGTATCCTATGTTATACTGTATTGTTAAGAGAACAGCAGTAATTAAGCAGCTCTACCTGCTTAATTACTTACATTATGGATAAAGGCAAAAGAATGAAGAATTTAGAGACCGACTTGAGGGTTCACAGTAAGAACCATCTGGAATTAAAAACAAGCATTCCGGTAAGTGAGTCCGGAATAGAGAAATACGACCTGCAGCTATATCTTTTTTCTCCCGCTCAATTAAATATCCGTGAGAATACGAATGATCAGGCATCTGCTGTTTATACAGATATTAATGTTCGGACTCGGTTTTCCTCTCCAAATCTATCAATTGATAATATTATTGATTCCGATTGTAATCTGAGCCCGCTTTCCCGGATTTCACTGCGGCTTCAGCAATCTATATTTGATAAAGAAGCAGAGCGCTGCATCATTTATGAATTCCAGACTCTGGTGAATAACCTTCGCAGGGAGATGAAGGATACCATCCAGCTTGTACAGGTGGAATCTGAAAAACTTTCCGCAGTCACTATCTGTACAAAGAAAATAGAGAAAACACTTCAGGATATTGCAAAGCTTGTAGAAAAGTTCAGGAGTTTGTATGCATTTTTTCTGGAACCCAGAATAGTAGAAAATCTTCGGACTGCATTTCTTTGGTGTGATGAAACCCTCTCCTCTATACTTATTGAATCATTCGTCGAGCTCTTTATCATAAGTAAAAGAGTAGAGCTTGAAGGGAAATTGATTAAAGCTATAGAACTGGCAGCTGTTAATGAAGAGCAGCACAGGAAAGAGTTTCAGTATGTTACCGATCCGGACTCAACTGAGAGCCATGTTGGTGAGGCCGTCTCCTATCGATCCGGAATGCTTAAGAAATGGTCACAATCATCCCTGTATATACGTGCGGAAGAGTCACGCCTGCCAAAAAGAATAGGGCATATAATTGCCGGAACAGCTGCAGCTGCAGCTATGACATTTGCCGTTCTTGCTTCTCTGTATGCACAGAGAGTCTTTAGCCAGAACACCCTTCCATGGGTTCTGGTCATCGTTCTTGCCTATGTTTTCAAGGATAGAATAAAGGAAATTTTACGTGAAGTTCTGGGTCGGGGTCTCCCTAAACTTTTAGCCGATCATATAACCCGGTTCAGAGATCCGGTTACCGATGCAAAGGTAGGAAACGTTAAAGAACGGATCGAATTTCTGCGAATGCGCGATGTTCCCAGCCGAATCAAGAGTCTGCGAACTGAAATACCTAACCCATTCAGAGACTTACTGCCTGTAGAAGATGTCATCTTCTATTCACGGAATATTCTCATCAACTCCCGAAAACTGCAGCGAAATCATAGCCGTCTTGAAGCCATCAATGAGATTATCAGAATCCGGCTTGATAAATGGTTTAAAGAGATGGACGATCCCGAAGATCGGTTTTCCAGCATAGAATCAGGTGAAGTTAAAATCTTTGAGGGAAAGAAAGTGTATCATTTGCATCTGATAATTGAGTTGAGCGAAAAGAAGGATCAGGGCAATGATAAGCTTTTTCATTATGAGGTGATATTCAGTAAAAAAGGAATTCTCAGGATCATTACTTTATAAACCATAAACCCATATAAATAGATATTTTCTCTTGACAATCCTTAATTTCGTGTTATTATTACGTAAACGCTTACGTAAGGGAAAAAGAAACGGGAAACAAAATGCAAAGTAATATTGATGATGTAGCAAAAAAGGCTGGTGTATCCACAGCCACAGTCTCCCGGATAGTAAATAATAAGACGGGATATTCCGAATCCACAAAACGAAAAGTTCTTCAGGTGATTGATGAACTGGGGTACAAACCCAATGCAATGGCCAGAGGCTTGGTTCAGCAGAAAACAAATACTATAGGAATCTTAATGCCCTGTCTCTCCAGCCGGTTTTCATTTGAACTGCTCAAAGGTATTGAAAAAGTTGCTCACAGTAAAAATTACAGTGTCATAATATGCAATACAGACCGAAATGGGGAACAAACACTCACTTATTTGCAGACACTGAGCGAAAAGCGGGTGGACGGCATAATATTTATAAGTGAGTGGTTGAAGGATGAATACGGTGAATTCCTTGAAAAACTTAATATACCGGTTGCCCTGGTTGCTACCTATACTGATAAATTTCCCTTCCCCTATGTCAGGGTTGATGATCGTCGTGCAGCATACAGCGCTGCCGCTTATCTGATTCGCAGAGGGCATAAGAAAATCGGGATGATAAGCGGAAATCCGGACGACAGAATTGCCGGGGAACCCCGAATAGCGGGATATCGCCAGGCACTTGTTGATAATGGACTGCCGGTAGTTGAGGAGTATATCGCGTATGGTGACTTCCATTTCCAGAGCGGCATGACAGCCATGCAGCAGCTTTACGAGAAGAACCTGGGAATTACCGCTGTATTTGCTGCAAGTGATGAGATGGCAGCCGGTGCAGTAGCATACCTGCACAGCAAAAAAATCCCCCTTCCAGAAGGAATGTCGGTAATGGGGTACGATGACACCCTGGATGCTGAGATGACTTTCCCTGCTTTAACAACCGTAAGACAGCCGATTGAGAAGATGGGCGAGTGGGCGATGGAACTGCTTCAAAATAAGGATCATAAAGAGAATATTATTCTTCAGCACAGTATTGCTGAGAGAGATTCGGTTGTTGATGCATAATTTTCATACAGAATTTTACCTATTGCAGAGAGATATTTAGAAGTTTTTTTATCTTAATACGTAAGCGTTTACCGTAAGCGATTACGTAATAGTATTGGAGGTATTATGGACAGAGAGAGCCTGGCGGAACAACGGGCATTACTTATAAAAACAAGCCTGGAACTCATTCTTTCTCATCAACATGAGAAAGGGGCATTTGTAGCAAGCCCGACATTTTCACAATACGGATTTTCCTGGCTGCGGGATAACACCTATAATGCGTATGCACTTCTGTTGAATGGATACACACAAGAAACGAGAAAGTATCTGCAGTGGGTGAGTAAAACAGTTCTGAAACATCGGGCTGTAGTGGATGATCTTCCCGAAAAACTCACCAATCCGGAAAACATTACTAAAAAGGATTTTCTGGGGGCCAGATATACCGTAGATGGAGATGTGGACACCTCAGACTGGCCAAACTTTCAGATTGACGGGTATGGATCATGGCTCTGGCTTACCGCCGAGTACCTGACAAAAACCGGCAGCAGCGTAATTCCCCTGGAATGGGTGGAAAGCATTGAAATAATCATTCGCTATTTGACTCTGGTCTGGAATATTCCCAACAGCGACTGCTGGGAGGAGCATCCTGATCACATTCATCCCTCAACACTGGCCTGCGTTGCAGGCGGGTTGGGTTCTATCGCTAGATACCTGCAGCCAAAGAAGCAGGAAGAAGCAGAACAGCTTTCCCAAACAATTCAGTCTTATCTGCTTGCAAACAGACATCCATCCGGAAGATTTCCGAAATATATCGGCTCAGACAGTATTGATGGAAGTCTGCTCTGGTTACATGTTCCCTATAAAACCTTTCCTGCAAATCATCCTGCGATCCGGGAGACAGTTAAAGCAATAGAAAAACAAATTCTCGAAAAAGGAGGTGTAAAACGTTATCCCGAAGATACCTATTATGGTGGAGGGCAATGGATAATTCTATCAGCCTGGCTTGCCTGGTACTATATTGAAGACAACAGACCAGAAGAGGCTTTACCGCTTTTGGAATGGATTATCCTGCAGAAGACGGATGACGGATCGCTGCCTGAACAGATTCTGGACAGGACAAACGATCCGTCAATGATACGACCATGGGAAGAACGATGGGGGCCTGTTGCAGCACCTTTGCTCTGGTCCCATGCAATGTACCTGATACTCGAATAT
>JABMQR010000133.1 GCA_013202335.1 Bacteroidota bacterium | reverse complement strand
TACCGAACGGTTACCGGTAAATCAGTATGGGATTCCACAACTATCTCAAGGATGCTTAGTAATGAGAAATACAAAGGAGATGCCCTGCTTCAGAAATTCTATACTGCAGACTTCCTGGCCAAGCGCCCAGTTGAGAATACAGGTGAGATTCCCCAGTATTATGTACAGAACAACCATGAAGCTATTATATCCTGCGATGTGTTTGATCTGGTACAAAAAGAACTTCAGGATCGTAGAAACGGGAGGGGTGCTAGTATACTTTCTGGACGGGTACGATGTGGGATTTGTGGAGGTATCTTTGGTTCTAAGGTATGGCATTCCAACGATCGATACAGAAAGGTCATTTGGCAATGTAATGATAAATATGCGGATAAAGACAAAACGTGCTCAACTCCGAACTTCTCAGAAAAAGAGTTCAAAGAACTATTCGTTAGGGCACTGAACAAACTCATTATGGATAAGAAGGGGATTATCAGAGGGTTTGATGAAATCAAGGATGAGGTGTTTGACACTTCGAAGCAAATTGCAGAGTTGGTTCGATTGAAAGAGGAACGTGTTGATATTATTGGTCTCATGGAAAAACTCACTGCCAAAAATGCATCGGTGGCAATGGATCAAGATGAGTACAGCACCCGGTTTGAACATCTTTCAAAACGCTATACCGAAATAAATGAGAAACTGGTGACTGTGGAAAAAGTCATGCAGGATATTCAGTATCGCAAAACCAAAACAGATATGTTTTTGGGGACTCTTAACAAGCAAGAATGTTTGGTAACTGAATTCTCAAATGACCTCTGGTATGCACTAGCAGATTATGCCACGGTATACAGCAAGGAGGATGTGCAGTTCACTTTCAAGAATGGGATTGAAATCAAAACTTGATTTCCAATCCAACTTATGTCCACCATAACCCACGGGAGAAAGGCACGCTTAATTTGAAGCTTAAAAGTATCCGGATGAATTATGCAACACCACGGGCACAATAGTACTTCCCATACATCCTGGAACTAGCACCAATCGATCCAACAACCATACCTCATGAGGAAAACCACCAACGAAGAATCCCGTTGGTGGCATTGCTATGGAAAAAATGGCAGATAATCTTTAGGAATATTTAGCTGTATGCCTCTTTTTTGGCCATGGAGAATTTCAACATAAGGGGAAGTTATTCTTTACCCATCCCTAAAAAGCCTTTTTTCGGAGCTTTCCCTGGCACCGGGGGTACTGACTGCTAGTCATGCTTTGTCAGGTCGGGAGTTTCACCCGACTATATGTATAGCGCCAAACTGGTGCACTTGACGTGTACAAATCAAAAAACCATGCATTATATTTCTTCATTATATATACCAAGCTGTAATGGATAATTGCCATATTTTTTTATGAGGGAAATATAATAATCGTAGTTACTGACCGAAACAGTATTAGGTACGCTATGATCAGACATTGGAATATACCCGCCTCCTTTTGCTGCATTCAGATTATGAAGAAGAGCCTTTTTGATCTGCAAATAATTACCGGGTAAAATGGATTGTGCATCGATATTACCAATAAAAGCAAGTCTATTTTTGTACTTTTTTTTCAATTCAACTACATCAAGACCTGCTTTAACTTCAAGAGGTTGTATAGCATCTATCCCACAATCTATCAGATCATCAAATATTACTGATGCATTACCACAATTATGATATATTAATTTGATATCAGGTTTTGCTAATCTGAATTCATAGCAGAGAGTCTTTAAAAAAGGTTTAAAAAATGTTCTCCACATATCTTGCGAATAAAACATACCTTTATCATAGGCAACATCTCCTCCAATAAACATAAAATCAACACCCATCTGTATTTGTTTTAAACCTACCTTAAGTTCAAATTCAAGCAGCCGGTTAAGAAAAGTAATTACCTTTTCACCTTCTAGCATTATATCAATAAATGTACCTTCCATACCTCTGATTCTTGTAAGAAGCTCTTGACCCTCCAAAACTAGACCCATAGTCGGAATACAATTTTGAGCTTTTTCCAGTTGTTCAACAAAAGAAGGAACTTCCTGATCTCCGGATGAAGAAAGAATATTGGCACTTTTCTCGTAATAACGCCGATCATCTTCAGGATTTTCTAACACAAAATCTTTATAATGATCAGCATCTTTTACTTGAAAATCTATATAACCTGGCATAGGTGAATAATCGGCTTTTTTAAGAATACATCCATATCCACTTTTGAAAATAATGTAGTCGTTTCCCTTTTCTATTAATTTATAAGATTTTATCGCAGGATCAAGATTGGGAACGACTAATTTTAGATCCATATCATAATATTCATAAATATCATCGCACTTTTTTTGTTCTTTCCAATCGTCAAAAAACTCTTTCCAAAAAAGGTCAAAAAGAGGCACTCGATCAGGTTCCTCACAAGAAAGAGTTTTTTGCATTCTAGATAGTTTATTCTTAAAAATATCCATAGATTTTTCCTTGCTGATTATGTATAAACTAAATCAACTTACTAAAGCAACAATTAAAAAACTTATAATACAATTGGTGTACGCTTAATTAATGGATCTGTCCATATATCAAAATCGTCATAACTGGTAGTAGAAAATTCAGATACTATTGCTCCAGCAGAACCTGCTTGAAACCAATGTAATGTATCTGGATTAAGAGTATATTGATCTCCAGGATTAAGTTCAATTTCATTGAATACTGTGAAGCAATCTTTCTTATCATCAGGAATTCGGGCTTGTATTTGAGAACTCGGATCTCCCGAAACATATAAATAAACTTTACCAAATCTACATCTAAATGTTTCTTCTTTACCTAATTCGCCACCTATTTCCGGATGTCTATGCTCAGGACATATTTGTTGTGGGAATAAAATCAACTCTTTTGAACAGCATCTCTTGGTATTAATGTATGTTACAACTTGTAAGCCAAATTCATTAATTCTTCCCAAACCAAAATCAGCTATCTCTAATTCACTTTCCTCTTTTGATGTTAAACCAATTTTTGCATTGTTTAAATATTGAAATACCTTAGACATAATTTCTGAATATTCTTGATGTGTAATCATATTTAATACCCTATTTCTATAGCTTTTTTAGCATTTTCTAGTTCTTTTATTGCTTGATCATGAAGTTCTGGAGTTATAGCAGTACAGTGCCAATCAATATTATTCTCCATAAACGATACGCCCTTTCCTTTAACAGTTTTACAAATTATAACAACTGGTTTAATTGAATTTTTTGCAACTGCAAATGCTTCTAATAATTCAGTTACATTATGCCCATTCACTAACTGAACATCCCATCCAAAGGCTTTCCATTTATCTGAAAGAGGTTCAATATTCATAATATCAGATATTTTTCCATCTACCTGTAAATCATTACAATCTACTAAAGCAATGAGATTTGAAGCTTTATGGTGAGCAGCAGCCATTGCAGCCTCCCAAACCATCCCCTCTTGCATTTCACCATCAGAAAGTAAAACATAAACCTTATATTGGTTATTCTTTGGAGCCGCTAGCGCCATTCCCAATCCGATAGAAAGACCCTGCCCTAATGAGCCGCTGGAAGTATCCAAACCAGGTGTTTTTTGACAATCTGGATGTCCTTGAAGAATACTATCTTTTTCTCTATATGATCTAAGAATTGATTTTGAGAAGTACCCTCTTTCAGCAAGAGCAGCATATAATACTGGTACTGCATGTCCTTTTGAAAGAACAAAGCGGTCCCGAAGTTCCCACTTAGGATTACTTGGATCAATATTAATCTCATGAAAATATAAAACAGCCATAATCTCAGCTGGAGATAAGGAACCACCAAAGTGCCCACTACAGATATCACTCTTACTAATCATATCAACTACAGCCATTCTAAGATCAATAGCTTTCAATTGAAATTGCTTTATTTCTTTATTATCTATTTTATTCATAGTTTATTCCTTACATTAATATCCGCTTAATAGCTTCGATAACGTCATTTTTCCCTATATGATATTTATCAAGAAGTTCTTCAGTTTTTCCTGACTCTGTAAAAACATCATGAATTCCTAAACCTTCATATCTTACTTTGATATCAGATTTTATAAGATATTCAGAAATTGCTGATGAAAGACCTCCAATAAGACTGTGATCTTCAAGTGTAATCAACCTTCCTGTTTTCTGTAGAGATTTTTCAAGAATTTTAGTATCCAGCGGTTTAATAGTTACCATATCTATTACATCAGCAGAAATTCCCAACTCATCTACCGCCTTTATTGCTCGGTGTAAAGCTGTACCCGTTGTTACAATTGTTACATCGTTTCCTGATCTGACAGCATACCCTTTCCCTAGTTGTAATTCTGAAGAATCGTCTTTATGCACATCCGAAACAGTCTCATACTCCATACGAACGTATACAGGACCAGTATACTCAATGAGAGCTGTAATTATCTTTTTTGCAATAACATTATCAGAAATTGAGCACACAATTAAATTGGGAAAACTACGCATAATTGCCAGGTCCTCAACCGATTGATGTGTAGCACCATCTTTCCCATTACTAAGTCCAGCATATCCACCAATAATTTTTACATTATGTTTTGGATAGCAAATGGAAGTTCGTATCATCTCACATGCACGCATAGATGCAAAAACTGCAAAGGTAGCTGCAAATACAATTTTTCCACATGCGGCCAACCCCGCTGCTACTCCAAATGCATTTTGCTCTGCAATCCCAAGTTCAATAAATTGTTCTGGATATATTTTATTAAAATCCCATGTTTTTGTAGCACTACCAACATCCGGGTCAACTACCATAATTTGCTTATTCTGCTTTGTCTGTTGAATAAGTTCTTCCATAAAAACTTCTCTTATGCTTCTCGCCTCTTCCATATAATTGTCCT
This sequence comes from Bacteroidota bacterium, assembly GCA_013202335.1. The sequence goes on along the minus strand of JABMQR010000133.1, from coordinate 11,828 downwards.
TTATATTAGTATGTTTCGTCAGCAACCGCAATAACTGATCCTACGGAAACTGCTTGGTCAGCCTCTATAATAATATTAATAATTCTACCCGAAAATTCAGCTGAATAATCTATAATTGATTTATCACTTTCAATTACACACAATTGATCCCCTTTTTTAAATGAATCCCCTTTAGAAATTTGCCAGCTGACAACCGTACCTTCTTCCATATTCAATCCCATTTTAGGCATAGTAATATTTCTCATACTTTACTCCAAAATAATCTGATTAATTACCAACATTGATCCATGTGCCAGTCTTGGACGAACGATCTGCAGCATCCAGCACCTGTTGGCATATATAACCATCTTCAAAATCCGGATGCACCATATTCCCATCCCTTATACCGCAAATAAAATCATATGCCTGATTAACAAAGGTTTCACCATAACCTATAATATGTCCGGCAGGCCACCAATTTTCCATATATGCATGACAACTCTCACCAACCTGAATTCTTCTAAATCCTTGTCTGTCTGAAGGATCATCACAACTGTAGTATTGAAGCTCATTCATCTTTTCCATATCAAAAATAAGAGATCCTTTACTTCCATTAATTTCTATTCTATTTTGATTTCTGTGACCGCTACCATAACGGGTTGCTTCAAAATACCCTAGTGTATTCCTGTTTGAAAATCGAAAAATAAATATTGAAGCATCATCAACATCTACTTCTCCCATCGAGTCACCTGCAACAGCTCTTAGTCCATCTGCGGATTCGAGAACTGGCCGATTCTTTACAAATGTTTCTGACACACAAGAAACAGCAGCAATATCACCTACAAGAAAACGTGCAATATCAATGACGTGTGCACCCATATCACCATGTGAACCATACCCTGCATCCTTTTTCTTTAACCGCCATACTAAAGGATACGCCGGATCAACCAACCAATCCTGTTGATAAATTCCCCTAAAGTGATATATATTACCAATTGATCCATCTTCTATAAGCTTCTTTGCCAATACCAAAGCAGGTACTTTTCGATAGTTAAATCCTATACAATTTACTACACCAGCTTTTTGTACTGCTTCAAGCATTTGTTTTGCATCTTTTAATGACAATGCTAATGGTTTTTCACAAAATATATGCTTTCCTGCCTGAGCAGCAGCAATTGCCACCTCAGCATGAATAGCACTTGGTGCAGCAATATCTATAACATCAATTTCTGGATCGTTTACAACATTTCGCCAATCTAATGAAGCTGTTTGAAATCCCCATTGTTTAGCAACATTAATAACAGAATTTTCATTTGAACAAAGAGTTTTCTTGACAACTTCAACTCCTGTATTAAAAAATATCGGTACATCTGTATACCCATGGGTATGTGCTCTTCCCATAAATTTATGTCCAATAAGACCAATATTTATTTTTTTCATGATATTTCCTCCTAATTAATGCTTTATAAAACAGCTCGGATAGCTTGAATAATTTTTTGTGTATTCGGGAGAACAAACTTTTCTAAAACCGGGCTGAATGGAATTGGAACATCTACAGCTGCAACTCTTTGAATAGGCGATTTCAAGTACTGAAAACCTTTCTCAGCAACAATTGCAGCTATTTCTGAAGCAACCCCTCCCCTTTTCCAACCTTCATTTACAACCACTAAACGGCCAGTTTTTTCTACAGATTTTAGTATTTCTACTTCATCTAAAGGGACAAGCGTACGCGGATCAATAACTTCAACAAATATATTTTCTTTTTTCAGATGCATCGCAGCTTCTAAAGCCATAGTAACCATATAACCAGTCGCGATTACTGTGACATCTTTTCCTAGTTGTTTAATGGATGCTTTTCCAAAAGGAATCTCGAAAAATTCTTCAGGGACTTCTTCTTTTATGTGATAGAGTTTTTTATGTTCAAAAAACATAACCGCCGTATGCTGTTTAAGCGCTGTCCTCAACAATCCCATAGCATCAACAGCATTTGACGGAACTACCACTTTCAGTCCTGGTGCATGCATAAACCAAGCTTCAATGCTTTGTGAATGCTGTGCAGCTCCACCCTGATAACCTCCGAGAGGTGAGCGAATAATCAAATCAATATTTAGTTTACCTCCGAACATATAGCGCATTTTTGCTGCCTGATTGTAAACCTGATCCATAGCTATACCAAGAAAATCTCCAAAAGGTATTTCAGCAATAGCTCTGCATCCTGTAATAGAAGCTCCCAAGGCAAGTCCTACTATTGCGGATTCTGATATAGGTGCATCTCTCATTCTGTCATCCCCATACTTTGCCCATAGCCCCTTAGATAAACCCATTTCACCTCCGTAGGGGCCTACATCCTCACCTATCATAAATAAGTTTTGATTTTTATCCATTTCCTCTGTTATCACTTTTCGTATAGCTTCCATATAGGTCATTATCATTTCAATCCACCTCTGAATACAGATCTTCTAATGCTTCTTCAGGTCTTGGATATTTGCTCAACCGTGCAAAAGCAACAGCTTTCTCAAGTTCTTCCATCACGCTACCTTCTAGCACCGCAATTTCTTCATCCGAAATATTAAAATCATTTTTAAGGTACAATTTGCAGATTTTTAGCGGATCTTTTTCTTTCCAGCTTAGAAGCTCTTCCTCTCCCCAGTAGGTAACACCTTCACCTTCAAAATGACCATGATGTCTAAATGTGTTGCATACCAGAAAAAATGGTCCTTCACCGTTTCTTAATTTTGAGATCAACTCTTTAGCTTTTGTATAGATTTTTAGTACATCATTTCCATCTTCATCAAACCCTGGAATTCCATATGCCAAAGCCCTTTTTGACAAATCAACATTTCTCGTAACACGATTAATTCTTGTAGACACACCAAATTGATTATTCTCACAGACAAATAAAACAGGCAGATTCCAAGCAGATGCCATATTCATTGATTCATGAAAAGTCCCCTCATTTGTTGCGCCATCTCCAAAAAAAGCTACTACAACTTGCTTAGTATGCCGTATTTTTGCAGATGAATATGCTGCTCCAACAGCGATAGGAATCCCCCCACCTACAATACCATTAGCTCCAAGAATTCCTAAAGCTGGATCAGCAATATGCATTGATCCACCCTTACCTTTGCAATAACCTGTTTTTTTACCAAAAAGTTCTGCCATCATCAAATTCAGGTCACCACCTTTTGCTATTAAATGACCATGCCCTCTATGCGTACTTGTAATATAATCGGACCTTTCAAGAGCATTACAAATACCTGAAGCAATCGCTTCTTCTCCAATATAGAGATGCACAAATCCAGGTATCTCATTACCCGCATAAAGTGACGAAACCTTTTCTTCAAAAGTTCTAATTTTGAAAAGAGTTCTATACAAATCAAGGCATCTTTCTTTATCCATATGATCCAACCCCCTTCTTTTACGTTATAACATCAATAATACTTAGATTTTTCTGAGTTTGTAATCAACTGATATTATGAAAATGTCGGGAATCCTACTGAAATATTAGAGTGTCTTTCGGTATTGTGATGGGGTCATATTCTCACATCGTGCAAAAACCTCGCTAAAATAACGTGGATTCACATAGCCAAGCTCATATGAGATTTCAGAAATATTGAGTAATGTATTTTTAAGTAAACGTTTTGCTTCTAACATTCTACGGCAAGTTATATACTCTAGCACAGTTTTACCTGTTGATTGTTTGAATATATTACTGAAATAATTAAGACTAAGGGATGCACAATCTGCCAACTCAGCCAATGAAATATGCTTATTATAATGCTTTTCAATATACTTCATTGTTTTTCTTATGATTAATGGCTGCTCTGAAACACTTCTTTGAAAGTGTTTAATTGCGTCTTGTAAGAGTATAGAAATCCAATCTTTAACCGCTTGCACTGATGACAAATTTGTTATCATTCCAATTTCTGCAACAAAACTACCCGTTTCACTATTTAAACTATAATTACCCACGAAATTTGATATTGAGAGTGTGATTTCATAACAAAAGCGTAGCCATTCTTCTTTTTGAATTCTAAATTTAGATAATTTAACAAAGTAATTTGTTAAAATTTTTTCTACACTTTCTAGATCCTGGTTTTTTACAGCAGTGAATATAGATTTCTCAAAATCTGAACAATTTATTTTATCAATTGCTGGTTTTTCATCAACTTCCCATATAATAATATTATCACCTAGAAAAAAACGCTGTTTTAATTTTTTCTGGGAATCTTTATAAGATTCTGAAATAGCGTATAGATTAATTTTTTTTCCTATAGCAATTGTAACACTCATTTGTAATGATTTATAAAAAAAAGATTTCAACTCATGAATGAATTCTTTAGTTTTGAAGTCAGCACATTCATCAGGAAAAAGAAGAATTGAAAAGATATCTTTTTCAACAATGATTGATTTGGAAAATTTCATTACTTTCTCTGAAATAAAATCGTTAACTATACGATTATATTTAGTAATCATAATATCGCTAATTGTACCATTTGAATCTGGATGAGATCTTATTGCATTAATAGGTCCGATAAGTACAATGAGTGCATCTTTAAAAGGTATATCAAAAAGTTTGACTTTTTCATTATAATCTTTTTTTTGTAATTCTTGTTTTATTATCTTCAAATAGAATTGTGGTAAAAAAAATGATAAAGTCTTGGAACTATACTTTTCACTAGCATGCAGATTATCCAGTAATACTCTTTCGTTTTTAATAATCTGTTTCACCCGTAAAAAAGTTTCATCAAGTTTTTCATAACTTGTCGGTTTTAGGAGATAGTCGCATGCACCAAATTTCAATGCTTTCTGGGCATACTGAAAATCATTAAATCCACTAAGAAGAATTACCTTGGGAGGATTAGTTAAATCGTGTAATTCTTCCATGACTTCAAGGCCTGAACACAATGGCATTTTTATATCAAGAACAATTATATCTGGATTAAACTTATAAACCTTCTCAAGTACATCAAACCCATTTACAGCTTCTGCTACTACTTCAAAATCATCCATCATAGAAATGAAGTATTGTATCCCTATACGGGTGAGCTGTTCATCATCTGCTATAAGAACACGATATTTATCCAAGTTCATAGTAAGTTACTACTTATTTTGTGAAAATTTTTCATTAGAAATTCTAGAAGATATTTTAAAATGAATACGTGTACCCTTTCCCTGAGTACTGTAAATTTGAATACCTTCAAACCCATCATAATAATAAATTAATCGCTTATGCACATTCATCAAACCAATTCCATGACCCTTAAATTCAGGAAGTCTTTGAATAGGCTTATTTCCCTCACTTAAAAGCATTCTGATTAACATTTGAAGAAAATTTTTATCAATCCCTACTCCATCATCTTCGACTCCAATTGTTGCTGTACCATCCACACCCCGTTTACCAGTTATTATAATTGAACCAGCTTTACCCTTTGGTTCAATACCATGCTTCAATGCATTTTCTACCAAAGATTGAAGGATTAATTTTGGAATTGGGTATCCAAGAATTTCTTCATCAATTTCGGTTTCATAGTTAATCAGACTACCAAATCTTATTTTCTGTATATACAAGTAATTATTTACGTTTTTTATCTCCTGCTCCAATGGTACCACAGGTGAGGTTATTTCTAAACTTTGACGTAACAATGCACTTAAAGAAAGTATCATTTGCTGAATATCATTCGTACCATGTAAAACAGCAAGCCAATGTATAGAATCCAAAGTATTATAAAGAAAGTGAGGATTTACCTGCGCTTGGAGAAGATTCAATTCGGTTTCACGAAGTCGAATCTGAGCATTAAACATTTCATTTTCCAGCATTGCCTGATATTTGATAGAATCTATTAGTTTAATATTTTCCAAATTAATCTTTTTTTCTTTAATATTGGTTAAAACCAGGTCAACTATAGTATTAGCTAAAGATACTAAGAGTTCTGCAATTCCTTGTATTTGGTTTTCAGATACAATTCTCACAGAGCTTAATGCTTTCATCTGTATAATTTTAAATTTTTCAGGAAGCCCATCCATTTTTTTCCATATATGCCTTTCACTATCTTTGGTTATGGGTTTTAATAATACTTGTCCGGCTGCTACTGAGGCTATATATGTTCCATTTATAATTACTGGAGCGGCTACATCTGTTAAACCTGCATGACATTCATACACATAAGCACTTATTTTATTACAGGCTATTTTTTCTCCCTGTCTATTAGATGCTACACATCTTGCGTGCCCCTCTTCAGATAAAAACATATTTCTACAGAATTTATTATAGCAACTCGTGTGTATTGTAGTTATTAATTTACCTTGAGTATCGTGAATAGCCGTTGCAAACTTCGTCGCTTTATAGAAACTATCTGGTAATTTCTGTAGTACGCTGGCATTAATGATATTTATTATATTTAAATTATTCATAGTTGAAAGCATTATACCATAACACCAATATTTTTGTAACATAAGCCGGTGGGTATCCACCGGCCTATCAAATCGAAAACATTAAAATTTCCTTACTCCAACAATTAACTTAATACATGAATATACTCTTGTTTCACCAGTACAAATTAATAAGGCAGTAGAAGGATCCTTAACAGCTGCATAAAAACCAAATCGATCAAGTTTTTCAATGGTAATATCATCAGGTAAACATTCGATATACTCTTTAAAAATAGGCGGGGTGCTTCCATCGTCAGGAACAGGTGCCTGAGCACCTTCCAAAGGTACCGCTTTCGCAATTTCCTTCAGGACATCGATAGTATTCAGTTTATCTGGAGCAAAATTGAGGTATACACGGGGCACATCTCGCCCTGCCATAGATCCAAAAGGGAAATTTCCATCTGCAATAACAACTCCTGATCCATGGCCTGCCGTTGCAAGAACTTTTAAAATTTCAGGGTGTAAAATATTATTTATAAGCATTATTTCTCCTTAGATTACTCTGCTGTAGTCATAGGAATTCCAGTTTCAAATGTTGAATTGCCTTTTCTAAAGAAAACCATCATATCAAGGTCAGCCACCATTCCACCCGGAGTATTTGAGATTTTTCTTTCCCCTACATTCGGAATATCCATAACCTTTCCATCACCAACTACTATATTTCCTCGATGAATTTCGATTGCGACATAAGCTGACATATATCCAAACCAATAGGGAGACCATAAAGCAAACTGTTTACTAACACCGTCATTTAGAAAAGTCTCCATAGTTGAAGGTAAGCCCATTCCAGTGCAGTAAACTTTTCCAGTTCTTCCAGTATCCTGTATAGCTTTATTAACTGCTGGATTAGCCATACCTGAACTTGTTATAAAACCACTCAGATCAGGATATGCTTCCATAGCTGAAGTTGCCACAGAGTAAGATATATCGGGATCATCTTGCATATAAAGTGTATCAATAACCTCTAAAACTTTATATTTTGAATTTGTTGAAACTAATGAATCAATTGATTTCTTTACTTCATTAAAGGTGGTAATATTGGGTGAAGGTGCGAGCCATATAACCTTTCCGCCTTTTGGATTGTTATATAAGGCACTATCCAAAATAGCTTTAGCCTGGACTTCATAAGGAGCTATGTTAATATAAAGATCCCGCCCTTCTTGTCCAACATCTGAATCAAAAGTAACAATAGTAGCACCGTTTGCTCTTATTTTCTTAAGAACTGGAACTGGTGCATTTGCATCAGAAGATGTTGTTACCATTATTTGTGGTTTTTGAGGCAGTAAGTTTTGGAGGATCTGGACATATCCTTCAACATCATTTTGCGTAGTACCCAGAGTAACCATCTCGACACCTAATTCATCACAGGCCTGTTGAGCACCCTGACCTGCCAGTTCAAAGAAAATAAATCCAGTAAACTTCGGTACATAGTACAGCTTTTCTTTTCCTCCCGCTTCCACATCAGCATTAGCTAATAATGGCAAAACTACTACTGCAAGCATTAGCAACACAAAAAAGATCTTAGATATTTTCATCTCTTACTCCTTGTCCCTACTTTTCTTTAAGTAGGGAATTTTTTATTAAAAATTTACAGTTTATCTGTAAATTTCTTTACATGGTTTCGTAAAACTTTAATACCTCTATCCACAACAGGAATTAATATAGAGAAAATTAAAATTGATCCAATCACTAGAGTTTGAACAGGACCGCCAATATTTGCTAATCCCATACCATTTTGAATTGTTCCCAAAAGGAGAATTGAAAAAATTAAACCAATAACATTTCCTTTCCCACCAGACAAGCTAAATCCTCCTAAAGAAATGCAAGCTACTACAAATAATAAAATATTTGAAACATTATCTGCTCGTGCTGATTCGTATTGCCCTATATAGACTAAGGCTGCTATACCAGCCATCAAGCCTGCAATGGAGTAGGTGCTTACTATCGTCTTCTTAATACTATGCCCTGAAAGATATGTTGCCTTCCTGTTATTCCCAGTTGCATATAATATCCTTCCATAAACTGATTTATGAATTAAAGCATAGGCAATAATAAATAATATAACTAAGAATAACAGTGAAACTGGTACTACTCCGGCTATAGATTTTGAACCTATCCATATATATGCAGGTTGAAATGAATCGGCTCCAAATCCTTCTATCCCTCCTATTAGTAAAGCCAGTGAGCGATACACACCCATCATACCTAGCGTTACAGCCATTGACGGCAAAGAAAATGTGACAATAAGTAAACCATTTAATAATCCGGCTGCAATACAAAATAACAGTACTATTACCACAGATACCCAAAACGGAAATCCCATTTGGGACAATCTGGCAAAGCTCACTGTACCTACAGCTAGTATCGCTGGTAAGGAAAGATCTATCTCACCTACTAGAATTACCATCATAAAACCTAGAGCAAGAACACTTGTTATAACCATAGATTGCTGAAATGAATACAATATCTGGAAGGCACTCCAATAAAGAGGTGAAAGGAAAGCTGCAATAATTACAGATAATATAAAGAATATAAAAATTATACTTTCCCAGTTATAAGTATGTATCAGATTTTGTAATTTTGAGCGTTTCATACTTATTTAGCCCCCCGACTCTTCTTAGATTTCAAAAGTCCACTTACTTGTTTCAAAACAACAGAATCCAAAATACAAGCTCCAACAATAGCTATACCATAAAGAAACTGACGAACAACTTCTTCTGCCCCAAGTAGAATAAGACCATTATCTAAGGTTGCTAAAACGATGGCTCCCAAAGCAGCACCAACTACATTACCAGAGCCGCCCAGAACACTTACACCACCAACTACAACAGCACCAATAACTTTCATTTCTAAACCTTGTGCAAACCAAGGAACAACGTACGAAGATCTTGCTGCAAAAAGAAACCCGCTTAAACCAGTTAAAGCACCACATAAAACATATGCCCCTAGTATAATTCTAGAAACCTTTAATCCATAAAAAACAGCTGCATCAGGATTAGAACCTACAGCATAAATCTGCCTTCCAATTCTTGTATAACGAAGATATACGGATACTAAAATAATTATTGCAACAGCAATTAATGCTAGATTAGAAATCCCCGGAATAATACTTCCCGTAACTATTTGCCTAACCCATTCGGGTACATCTTTGGGCTCAATTTGATGTCCTCCAGAATAAACTGTAACAATGCCTCGATAAACTGATAGGCCACCTAGAGTAACAAATACTGATGAGACTCTACCGTAGGCAACTATGGCACCGTTGATCAGTCCGCAGAGCATTCCAATACCTATGGGAATCAGTATCATAATTGGACCTGCATTAGGAAAATTCTTTATAAGATCAAATCCAACATAAGCTGAAAGAGCTAATATTGATGCAATAGACACATCATAATTTCGTGTGAGAATTACTACCGCTTCAGCACAAGCTAAAATTGACATTATGCAAGCATTTAATAAAATGGTATTTAAATTTGAAATTGATAAAAATCTTTTTGCTACAAGTGAAAAAATAAGCATTATTAGCACTTCAAATAGAAGCACTCCGAAAACTCTATTTTTCAATACAATTAAACTCCAGTACTGTTTTTTCCGTATATCTTTAGGGGTAATATTATTAACTATAATTTTATTGCTCATGATCACCGCCGCTATATTTCTTTATTACAGCAGCTGCCATAACATTCTCCTGAGTAGCTTCTTCTCTAGAAAACTCAGCCACAAGAAATCCATCAGATATAACTAAAATCCGATCACTCATTTTAATAATTTCAGGCAAATCAGATGAAATCATTATCACGCCAATGCCAGCTTGAGCTAAATCATTTATAACTCGGTGAACTTGTGCTTTAGAACCAACATCAATTCCATGGGTTGGTTCATCAAAAATGAAAATTTTTGGATCCAGAGCCATCCACTTTGATAAAACAACTTTTTGCCTATTCCCACCGGAAAGTTCAGATATCATCATCTTAGGACCTGAGGCTTTTATCTGAAATTGTTTTTTGTAGTGGGAATAGATCTTAAATTCTTTAGAAAAGCTAACAAATCCTTTGCGAGAAATTTTAACAACAGAAGGTAATAGCATATTTTCCATAACTGATAAATCAGATATTAATCCCTCAATCTCCCTGTCTTCTGGGACGTACACTATCCCTTCATCTATCATTTGAGCCGGCTTTTTTACATTTACCAGCTTTTCTCCTATCCATACATTTCCACTTGTGGAAGGTATTGCTCCAAAGATAGCTTTCGCTATTTCAGTACGTCCGGCACCAACCAAACCTGCTATTCCGACTATTTCACCCTTAAAGACATTGAAAGAAATATCATAAAACTCACCTTCAGCTGTGAAATTTTCTAAACGTAAAATCGGTATATCCTTCACTATATTTTTACTATCTTCAGTACTACTGTTATCTAAACTATAACAATCAGTAATTGAGCGCCCCACCATATAATGTACAATTTTATCTTGTGTCATATTAGATATGTCTTCGGTAACAACATGTGCTCCATCACGTAATATGGTAATACGATTAGCAAACCCAAATAATTCTTCTAACCTGTGTGATATATAAATTATTGACACACCCCTACTCTTCAATTTCTTAACAATCTCAAATAACTGATATGTCTCATTAGGAGAAAGAGACGCTGTAGGTTCGTCTAATATTAATAGTTTTTCATTACCATCAAACATTGCCCTAGCAAATTCAACATACTGCATCTGGCCTATTGAAAGCGACATAACAGATTCTTTAGGATCAAGATCTGAACCTAGCCACTCTAAAACTTCCCTTGTTTTCTTGTACATGTGTTTTCTATCAATAAAACCTGATTTAGCTTTTGGGTGAATTCCCATGAAAATATTTTCAGCAATATCCAGATTGGGAAAAAGTTTTGGATCCTGGTATACTGCTAAAACTCCATTGCTACGGGCTTCCATAGGATTATTAAAGTTTATTTCTCTGCCATCTAGTTCTATAGACCCGAAGTCTGCAGACTCCAAGCCTGTAATTATTTTTACTAACGTAGATTTTCCTGCTCCATTCTCTCCTACCAGAGCATGGATTTCTCCAGGAATAATATCAAAACTGACATCTTCTAATGCTTTGATTCCCCCAAAACTTTTGCATATTTTTTTAATAAGCATTCGGGGAAGTTCTTTGTTATCCACCATATGTACATTACCTTTACTTCAATACAAATAAATTTCTTCTTTCTAATTTTAGGTTGCAATTTCCATACTTGACCGTTATTGTAAACCGTATTTTGAGATTGTGATATGAACCATATTTATTATTATGTCCGTGATTTTACCATGCATTTATATGATTTCTTGAACCCGTCCCGTTGCATAATACATCCGGTATCAAATCAAGCAGAACTTTTATAATAATGATGATGTAAAT
>JABMQR010000132.1 GCA_013202335.1 Bacteroidota bacterium | reverse complement strand
ATTGATAATCAAAATTGTCACTCATACTACTCTTTCCTGTACTCCTACTAAAAATTAGCAGTTTTCGATTCACGTTGAATTGTTTGAGATACTATTTACTCATACATTACTTCGGGAACCTTTTCATCAAAGTTTCAAGCTGCTCATCTTTGATCATTATAACAGATTATAAGTAAAAAGGGAGTGTATTCTTATTTTGCAGAAAACAATTGTGGTCTTAATAACTGCGTAATCATGTCGCCGATTACCACTTACCCTTCAACAACTTTCTTTTTAAAAGTTCTCATTTTATGAATTGAAAGACCTTCAATATCATGAGCACACTCTAAAAGGGATTCTGAAACAGTAGGATGAGGATGGATAGTTGAACCCAACTCATCTATTGTAAGTTCTGAACTAATAGCCAGTGCTATTTCAGAAATTAAATCTGTAGCACGCGATCCTATGATTTGTCCACCAAGAACCGCTCCGGTAACTGCATCTGAGATTATTTTCACAAATCCCTTATTCTCTCCCATAATCAAAGTTTTACTGTTGTTGGTAAGTGGGAAAAACCCTGCTTTTACGCTATTACCGGCCTCAATTGCATCGTATTCAGTCATACCTACTGATGAAATCTCGGGTCGGGTATAAACACAGACAGGTATAACATTGATGTTAATGTTGTTTTTCTTATTTGCAATATGATCAACAGCTATTAGTCCCTGAGCAGAAGCCGTATGAGCCAATTGCCACCCTCCTGTGACATCCCCGATTGCATAGATCGAAGAAATATTGGTCTGCATATTCTTATTTACCTTAATAAAACTATCTTGCAGAACTACACCTGGTGCTTCAATATTTACTCCTTCAAGTCTGCTTCTTCGCCCTGCTGCCACCATAAGTTTTTCAGAAGAGACCGTCTCAATACTATTTTGAGAATAAATTGTAACCTCAGTTGTTTTGCCAGATATGGAAACTTTTTCAACTTTTACTCCGGTTCTTATTGTAATACCCATCTCTTCCAGACTGATTTTAAGATGCTTGGCCACATCTCTATCCATTTGTGGCAGAAGTTGCTGCATCATTTCCAGAATAGTTACCTCAACCCCAAGATCATTGAGAATTGTGGCACATTCAACTCCTACTACTCCCCCACCAATAATAATAATGCTTTCAGGAAGTTCCGGATTCTGTTCAAGCATTGTATCACTTGTCCAGTACATACTATTGCTCAATCCCTGTACTGGAGGTGCTGCAGGGGCTGAGCCGGTTGCTATTATTATTTTATCTGCGTTTATCAAAGTGGATTCAGATACACCAGGACATTCAATTCTATTTTTGTCAACAAATAATGCTCTGGAATATAGTACATCTACTCCATTTGCTTTTAAAAGCCCTGCAACTCCGGATTTGAGCTGATTGATTATTCCATCCTTATAAGCATAGAGTTTTGCCAAATTGACTTTTGGAACATCAACCTTAATTCCTAATTTTCCTGCTTTTTTTATACTATCAAGAATTCCGCAGGAATGAAGCAATGCCTTTGTTGGAATACACCCACGATTTAAACATGTTCCACCAATATCTTTTTCTTCTATAATAACTGTTTTTATTCCATACTGAGCAGCTCTGATTGCGGCAACATAGCCTCCAGGGCCACTGCCTATAACTGCAAGATCATATTTTTGTTCCATAGTTTTATACCCTTAAATCAGCCTGTATGGATTTTCAAGAACTGCTTTGACCAACATCAGGAATTCTGCTGCAGGGGCTCCATCAATAATCCGGTGATCATATGTTAATGATAGATTGCATACCGTGCGAATAACAATCTGTTTATCAATCACTACTGCCTTTTCTTTAGCAGCTCCCACTGCAAGTATTCCACTTTCAGGGCTATTTATTATTGCAGTAAAACTGTCAAGACCAAACATTCCCAAGTTTGATACTGTAAAAGTAGCATCCTGCATATCTTCCGATTTTAGTTGCCCGGATTTTGCTTTTTCTGCAAGCACCCGGATTTCCTTATTGATCTGTAGAAAAGATTTTTTATTAACATCCTTTACTACAGGGATAAGAAGCCCCTGCTCTACAGCTACAGCTATTCCTATATTCACCCTGCTGAATCTAATAATTTCTTCACCACAAAACTTACTGTTAATCTCGGGTTTCGATTTTAATGCTACTGCGACAGCTTTCATAATTATGTCATTGAATGAAATCCTGGTACTGTTGTTTTTAAAAGTATCCCGCAGCTTGACAACTTCAGACATATCAACATCTACTCTGTGAACTGCCTGTGCTGCAGTATCAAGACTGGACCTCACCTTTTCAGCAATAATCTTTCTTGTTCCTGTAAGAGGAATATGAATAGCTTCAAGATCACGACTATAAATCTTTCCTCGGGGACCACTGCCCCTTATTGAAGAGATATCTATCCCATCAAGCTCTGCCCTCCTTTTTGCCAAAGGTGTAGCAGCAGCAGATGCTGCAGAATTTTCTAATACAATATCCCTCTCAATTATTAAACCCTCAGGTCCCGTTCCTTTAATTAAATCAAGGTTTATAGAGTTCTCTTCAGCCCTCATTCGAGCTCGAGGGGTTGCAAATACTCTGCCAGAGGAAAACTCTATAGTTGTTGATTTATTTGTCGGTTCTACGGTTCTGAAAACAGCTTTTTCTTCAATAGAATTTTTAAGACTGTAAGTTGAGTTCTTTAGTATTTCATCTATATTTTCTCCCGGTTCCCCTAAAATAGCAATCGTTTCTGTAATGGGAACCGTTTCACCTTCCTCCTTTAGTATCTTTACTATTGTTCCGGTTTCAGGAGAATCTATATCAATTGTCAGCTTGTCCGTTTCAATTGAGAACAAAGGTTCACCTTTATTCACTGAATCACCTTCATTTCTAAACCACTGAAGAATTATACCTTCTGTCATTTGTAAGCCCTGTTTGGGCATTATTACTGTTGTAGCCATTAACTGTTCCTCTATTTATAAGAGATTGCTTGAGCACTTTCCATGATATCCTTTACTCTTGGGACAACAGCATCTTCCAAAACAAGATTAAATGGTAAAGTACATGCTTTTGCACCAAGCCTTACAACAGGAGCATCCAGGTAATTAAATGCTGCTTCTGTTATTGAGGAAGCTATTTCAGCTCCTATACCCATTGTCCTATGTGCCTCATGCACCACAAGGGCACGTCCTGTTTTTTTGACGGACTCAACCATTGTATCAATATCCATTGGGAGTAATGTACGTGGATCAATTACTTCAGCATCTATTCCATAGGACACAAGTTTATCAGCTGCCTCAAGAGCCCTGGAAACCATAAGTGATGTTGCTATTATAGTTACATCTGCTCCCTCTCTTACTACTGCGGCCTTTCCAAATGGTATTGAGAAATCAGGGTCATTAGGAATTTCAGAAATGGACGAATATAGAGCCTTATGTTCAATAAACATAATCGGATTATTATCCCTGATTGCTGTTCTCAGCAAACCTGCGGCGTCTACCGCTGTCGAAGGCATGACAACTTTGAGTCCCGGAATATGTACAAAAAAAGCTTCAAGACTCTGCGAGTGTGTTCCTGCATTCCCACGGCCTATGCCCTGCTGTCCTCTGATAACCAAAGGGAGTACAGCTTTGCCACCATACAAATATTGAATTTTTGCCGCCTGATTAAGAATCTGATCCATTGCTACGTATGTGAAATCCATGTACATCAGTTCTATAACAGGACGCATACCTGTCAACGCAGCACCAATTCCTGCACCAACAAACCCAGCTTCAGATATCGGTGTATTTCTTACCCTCTCAACCCCAAATTCATCTAACAATCCCCGTGTACAGCCAAAAACACCACCTTGCTCAGCTATATCCTCTCCCATTACAAACACGTTTTTATCTCTTCTCATCTCTTCCGCTAGTACATCTCTAATAGCAACTGCATATTGTTTAGTACTCATTCAGTTTTCCTTTAGTCACTGTAGACATTATCCAGCACGAAAGCTGGGTCAGGATCCTGACTGTTTATGGCAAACTCAGCAGCTGCAGTAATTTCATTCGCTGCTTTCTTATGTTTATCATCAATTTCCTGTTGATTCATGATATTGTTTGCCAGAAAATAGGTTTCCAGTCGTTTGATTGGGCATTTCTCCTTCCAGCTATCCACGTCCTCTTTTGAACGATATATCTGGGGATCTCCTGTCCAGTGCCCATACCAGCGGTATGTTTTACATTCGATCAGTGATGGCCCTTCTCCTGCTTTCGCACGTTTTATTGCTCTCTTTATAGCTGTTTCAATTGAAAACACATCATTCCCATCAACAACTTCACCAGGTATGTCATAAGCTTTTGCCCTGATAGCAATGTCCTGAACAGATGTACTTTTACTGACATGTGTTGATATACCAAACTGGTTATTCTCACAGACAAAGATTATCGGAAGTTTCCAGACTGATGCAAGATTGAGTGCTTCATGAAAAACTCCCTCATTGGAAGCCCCGTCACCAAAGAAAGTAACTGCTACTTGATCTGTTTTGCGCATTTTTGCACTGAGTGCAGCTCCTGTAGCAATGGGAAGCCCTGCTCCCACGATTGCATTAGCCCCCAGATTCCCTTTGGTAACATCGGCAATATGCATTGATCCGCCTCGTCCCTGGCAGTAACCAGTCGCTTTACCCATCAACTCAGCCATAGCCTTATCCGGATCTGCTCCTTTTGCTATACAATGCCCGTGTCCACGATGGGTACTGGTTATATAATCTTCATCTCGAAGATGAGAACAGACTGTTGCCGCGACAGCTTCCTGACCAGTACAAAGATGCACTGATCCGTGAAGCTGGTTAGTCTCAAACAAATTGAGCGCTTTATCCTCAAAATATCTGATAGTCAGCATTATCTCATAAATTGATTGTAAACGTTTTTTATCCATGTTTAATTCCTTTAAGAGTCTGTCTCCCCAGCAATGTTTGCTTCTACTGCTTATGAAGACTTTTTATCACTCCTCCTAAGTTAATATGGGTCTAATTTTTAAAACCTTACAAACCTCAATTAATTTATCCTTAAGATCATCATAACAGATATGCATGTACTGGCTTCTAAGGTTGTCAATGAACTTATCAGGATCTCCTTTAAGTTTTGCACATGCATAGGGCATGTTTGGCAAACCTACTCTCTCTCTGTAGAAAGTTGCTTTTTTTTCATCGATAACCTCTCCCTCTGCTATCTGCATTACATACTCATCGTCGATTTTGGCTATTCTGCCGAATGTGATCTTGCCGGGTTTTCCTATAACATTAGCACATATTGCCCCAGCTTCTCCTTCAAGTTCCGGGGCCATTTCAAAGTTGTATTTATCTTTACTCTCAGCAAAACCAAAGGGAGCAGCCCCGCAGCTAAGCATCCTTATAATGGATGTATCTCTCTCAACCTGTTCTATATCACCCTGAAAAATTACACCGTCTGATAATATTCTCATTATGTACATCATGAGCGATCCCTTGGGCTCTGTTGTGCATCCTGTAATATAACCTTCCGACATAAGAAAAGATTGGGCTATACATGGCGAACAATGATGATCTGATAATTCAAATGTGCATTTAACTCCTGTAAAATCGAGGCTATAATCTTTTATAAGTTTTTTATGGGCTAAGTATATACGAAGATTCTTCTTAACTAGTTCATTATCAAATGAATCGATTGTACCTACTTTACTTTTAATATTATCATAAACCTTTTTCATTTCATCTTCAGAAAACTTTTCACCCTCTAAAGGAAGAATCAAAGATTCAAGGTGCTCTGCTTGAATGCCGAATTTTCTTAGCCAGTCTACATCTTCAAGCAATCCTGGAATCATACCCAAGGGAAGACTCCCAAATTGTCCAAAAACACTCTTTCTTAAAATATTTTTAACCTTGGAAGCTTCGATAAATGATACGACCTCTTTTACTGCATTCTCATCTTCAGGCTTGCCATAAACTTCTTTGTGAATAAATCCCCCGATTGCATCCAGAGTACCCCTCATCCCCCATAGACCGATTCCCTGGGCTCCTGCTATATCATCTCCAGCCCAGCTGAGTATGGGTCGGTTTAAATCAATTAATGCCTGTGTATAATAATTTGCCCAAAACCATGAAGGAAAGAACATTACAAGACAATCAACATCTTTGGCTTTAAATTTTTCTACAGCCTTAAATGCCTTTTCTCTGGTATCTATTACAGCTTCTTTATTATAATTATCTACTTGGTCTCCTTTTATCTCCCCTTTAACCAGGCCTGCGTCTATAAGCTCCACTGTCTCATATCCCAATTCAACTAATTTTCGTCTAGCTTTTTCCGCCATTCCCATTACTGGAAAAGGATGTCCCATTACATCAACATAACCGCTGTGCGCTGTTGCGGTCATGAATCCTATTCTTGCTTTTCTCTTATTCATCGTACTGTTCCTCCTTAAGTCAAATGATTGATTTCTTTTTGAATCTGGCTTAAATGCTTTTTCATAATTGAACGCGCGGCATTAAAATCCTTGTTTTTAATACTGTATAAAATATCCTGGTGAGCTTTCATATCTTTTTCAATATGGCCGGAAGTTCTGATCAGTTTTTCTCTTATAAATTCCCATAACCTTTCTTTTGATATATTGATAATATGCTGCATAACATTAAAGATCATTGCGTTTCCGCTTGCCTCAGCAATTTTCAAATGAAAGAGCGAGTCAGTTTCTAAAGTATAACTTGCATTATCTTTCATTTCGGATTTCATTTGCTTCAGGATCATTTCTATTTCAGCAATATCCTCTTTAGATGCATTTTTTGCTGAAAGATATGCGGCTTCAGGTTCTAAAATTTTTCTGACTTCTAAAATCTCATAGGGACTCTCTTCTGTAACAGAAATATTCTTTATCTTTCTTTTATAAAATTTATCTATATTGCTGGATTTTACATATGTTCCGGATCCTACTTTACTTTCAAGGATCCCCACCATTTCAAGTACACTATATGCTTCCCTAACAGAAGGCCTGCTTATCCCGAGATTTTCAGCTATTAACCTTTCAGGAGGCAATACATCACCCGTCTTGAGAATACCCTTTTTCATTTGTTCCAATATCTGGTCTATTACCTGGACATATCTTTTTTTTGTCTCAATAGGTTTAAACATTATCTTTTTCTCCTAAATAGTTTCCGCCAATCGGTATTTTTGTATTTTCAAAATAATTATCATCAATAATACTTGGTTTTGAGACCTCCAGAACAAGGGATGGTTCATAAGCAAAAATACTATGATATTTTTCAAGCTCGAACCTCAATGCATCACCCTGTTCCATTATCCTGTCTTCACCATCATAGTTTAATTGTATCTTACCTTTAACAATAAAAAAGGTTTCAAGCTTCTCCTTGTGCATATGATTTGGAATAGTTTGGTTTTTATCAATAAAAAGATATTTTCCGCAATACCCCGCTTCTGCTTCATTAGCAATCCAGAATTCCACTTCTCCAATCTCATTGAACTTTTCAAGCCCAAAATCCAGGACCAGTGGAGAGACATCAGGCATTGTGAGTCCCCACTTAGTAACCTGCTTAAGAGCACGGTCAGAAGCCTTTTTTGCCTCTTCTCCTTTAAGCGCTATTTCGAGACCCTTTCCAAGTTCTTCCATTTTCAAACTCCAATTTGCATCAATGGTATCAAGTACGAATTTAACCATAGGTAAAATGTTGCTCTCTCTTGATCAATCATTACTTAAACCCATTAATGTACTTGCTTCTTTTTTTATTTCAGCAAATTCTTTTAAACTGTCAAGCACTTCAAATTCCATTGAAATTGTATAACTTTCCTGTCCGTTCAGTATTGGAAGATCGTTTTTTTGTCTCAAGTTTCCCCTTCCGACAGGCAACACTACTCCAGGTTCAAGACCCAGGGCATATAGGCTTTTCCGCATTATCTTCCACTCACAAAAAGCAGGAAGTTCCTTTTTGTTGAATCGCAGGACAATTCCAAGGGGAGTTCCATCTCCAATGTTTTCATTAAGAAGAGCAGCAAAGGTGTTCCCATCTGAATCTGCAGCAATATCATGAAAAAAAACCTTTTCATTATAATCATCCCGCGGTTTTTCAAATATAAAACACTCATCTCCACTCATATCCTTTTCAGCTTCTTCATCCCGCGGCTTGGTCTTAATCACTGGTGCTATGAGTTTCGTATCCGGTCCTAAAAGCGGGAACCCGAAATTAATATGATACAGCATAAGGTTTGGCTGAGGATCAAAACCGATATTCTCAATAACGTCAATCATCCTGAATTTCTTCCATCCGAGTTTTGTTTCAATGGTTCTTGTTAATATCATATTTTCAAAGAAAACTTTTGCTTCTCTTATCTTTCCCTTTAAAGATATTGTAAACTCATCGTCTTCCCACTCTTGGTTTATACACAGATCTTCAGCTTCTGTATTTGAGATCCTCCCGTGAAGCCCGAAGGATTCTTCCATATCCACACTCGCGGGACCTGAATTAGTTATGCCGCAGCTTGTAAGCAGTCCTGCAAAAAAACTCCTTAGCCAATTCGTTCCTTGTTCTTCATAGTAAACAGGGGAGGTGATACCTGTCTGAGAAAGAAAATGAAGCGGCACTCCCTTGTAATATGCTTCCGGAATATCCATTCCTCTTCCTGGTAAAACTGTAAAACAAAGTCCCCCGCCTGTATTAACCCTGATTCCGTTAACACCCCGGGCTTTCCCCTGTGTATACATAAAAGGCGTTGCACCGGCTATCTGTTGTAAATCTCCGACATATGAGAGCAGTTCATTTTTTTTCCATTTTTTACCATATATTTTTACCATGAAATCTCCTTGTCAAATGGATATGTAGGGTGAAGAATATTTTCATATTTATATATACTGAGATCAGATGCTGAAAAACCCGGGCAATCTACCAGTATTATTTTTGCAGCTATTGGCTCATAAGCGGCTCTAAACCCTACCGGGGATTTTACCACAACAACTCTATAATCCTGTGGGTCAAGACCTGCATGCTTATATACTGTTTGTTCATATACAGGACCTATTTTTTCACTAACAAGAATATCAATGGTACCGGTCTTTAATACAACCGTATTGCCCATATCAACACTGATTGTGCCTATATGACCGCCTTTTATGACGAAATGTCCATCAGTGAATTTTTTTATAACAGCCTCTATGCGGACAGGCTCACTGTACACATTATCCTGCTTTCCTCCGATTTCACAGATTATTTTATTTCCTATACCGGCAAAAAGAGCTTCTTTAACTACTTGCGGGTCTACAATACTTAATAGAGCCGGGAAATCTATTTTCTGTTTTATGAGCTCTTTCAAGACACATGTATTATCCCCTGTGGCTCCGGATGTTGTTGAATCCGAATCAGAGATTACAATTAAGCCGTGTTTTACTTTCTTTACTTCTTCTATTGCCAATTCTATAGATGTTTTTTTTATAAAGAATTTTGTTCTCAGCTTCCATGCCAGTTTAGATATCTTCTCTGCATAGCTTTTGGCTTTATCTGGATCAGAATCGACATAGACTATCACATTCCAGCCTAATTCAGGAACATCAAGCCATGGCTGAACTGAAAACAATGACACTCCGCATACACCCTTTTCCTTTTCAATAGTATCAATAGATTGAAACAGCTCCTTAAAGGGTCCGTAAGTGCTGTCATGCAAATCAGCCGGTGTTATCATAGGAATTTTAATACAGCATATTTCCGGGTTCAGATTTCCATTTATAATTGAAAAGAAAACTTCCGCTGTTTTTTTTCCTGTTCTAAAAAGATCTATATGTGGGCAGGTATGATATCCCTCAATAAAAACGCTGTGCTTAACAATTTTTTCTGTAATGTTTGCATGCAAATCAAGAGAAACGGCAATCGGAATATCCGGAGAGATATCTTTATGTATTGTTTCTAAAATATCACCTTCAACATCATAAACATTTTCAGCTACCATAGATCCATGCAATGACAGTAAAACACCATCGAGTGGTAGAGACGCTTTTATGGCATTAATTAAATTGTTTTTTAGAACCTTATACACTTGTTTTTTTACCTTGCCTGAAGGCCAGGCCCATGCCCTGATTGTGGGAATGATTTCTATGTCTTCATACTCCTCAGAGGCATGGATAAAGCCGCCCAATTCATTAACAGCAGAGAACTTCTCTATTATTTCACTACCAAAATATAAACCGTTTTGTTCAAAGTTTGACATTTCAGTTAAAATCGGGGAAAAGGTATTTTGCTCCTGCCAAATCTGTCCAATCGCTATTCTCTTTTTTAACACTATTTAGAATCTCCAAAAGCAAATTATAAATCAGGAGCGATAGTAAAAAGCATTTCCACCATTCCATTCCCAAGATTAAAATACTGATGCTTACAGCCCTCAGGAATAAGGAATTTTTGACCTTCTTTTATCTCGTATGCTTTTCTTGACACAGATTTTTCATCATCTAATTCACTTAAAATAACTATCTGAGCTGTGCCTTTAAGCATCAGGAGTATTTCATCCCCTTTATGTGTTTCTGCATCTGTAATCTTTCCAGGACATATTTCCATTTTGCCCATGTGGCAATTTTCATTACTAATAAAGAACATTACTTTAGTTGGATTTTCTTTCCCGTGAATAACTGTCAGCGCTTTTTCCTGAGGAATATGCATGTGCCTTTTCTCTTTCCGGGCTTCATCTGTATCAACAGGCCAATTTCCTATATAGTCGTTTATAGTTTTCATGGATTCTCCTTATTCTCCCTTATAATGAATAGGTTTCAGTTTGAAATCCGAAACCATTTCAATATCATCTTCATCCCACATAGGTCCTTCAATAATAGCTATAATTTCTACATCTTCTTCTGTAAAGTTATATACACAATGCCAGCATTTTGCTGGTACTAATACAGCATCTCCTTCTTTTGCCTGTATTACCTGCCCGGTTTCAGGATTAACTATTGTGGGTCTGCCTTTTAAAATATAATACGGTTCATCTCCTGAATGAATATCAGGCGGCTGGAAAGTCTGACCCGGTGGAACTACCCATGAAGACATAAGTATTTTATCGGTACTTGCAAATATTTTTGGTGATATCTTCTCCCTTCCTGCTCCATAAACTGTCACAACATGATCTTCACTTTTAAGTATTGACGGCTTTTTCCTGTCCGGCGGGAAAGGATGGGTTCCAGCCCACTCCGGTAATCCGGCGATCTTTTTATCTGTCTTTTCATCACCACTCATAAATTTCTCCTATTTAATATTTGAATCAATCATTATCGATGCTTTCGCGACGCCATCTAGCCTTTTATCAACCAACTCGAAAGCTTTCTCTATTTCATCAAGCGGAAAAGTATGGGTTATTACATTTTCAAGATTAACAATACCGCTTGAAACTATTTTTATAGCCCGTTTAAAGGTGTTCTGTGCACCAGATGCTGCAACTAAAGTAAGATCTTTTAATAAAAATTCCGAAAAATCAATATTATCAACCGGCTTAACCGGTATACCATAAATACATATTTTTGCTTTATTTGCCGCTGTCTTGGTCATGTTCGCAAGAGTTGATTGAACACCAGCAGCCTCAAATATATAATTTGCACCCTCCCCTTCAGTTTCCTTCATTACTTCAACTAACAGATCTTTATCAACTACATTGATTATCTCATCTGCACCTAGTTTCCTGCCCAGATTAAGTCTTGCCTGATTCGGACCCGAAAGTATTACCTTGGCAGCACCGCATGCTTTTGCCAGCATGGTAAAGTGCAGACCCGCTACTCCAGGACCCATAATAAGAACTGTGTCTCCGGGAATAATCGGAGCATTGATAATACCATAAACACAGATCGCAAACGGTTCTAGAACTGATGCGGTTTTCATTGAAATATTATCAGGAAGGAGAAAAACTTTCTCATGCGGTACTACTGCATATTCAGCAAAACCGCCGTTCCTGTGAATTCCGATTATGCTCTGACCTTTTTCACACTGAACATAATAACCTGCAAGGCAGGTTTTACACTGACCGCAGCCTATATTCGGCTCAACAACAACCCTCTGTCCGGTCTTATATACTGCAGGAACACTTTTTCCTGTTTTTGTAATTACTCCTCCAAATTCATGCCCAAAAACCATATTCAAAGGTGTACTGAGAGTACCGACTTTATATCCTTTGAATAAATGAAGATCAGTTCCGCATATTCCTGTTGAATGCACCTTAATCTGTACTTCGTTATCCCTTGGCTCCGGAATAGGAATATTTTCAATCCGTATCTTGTTCGGACCTTTGAACACTGCCGCTTTCAAAGTACTCTCCTAATAAACTCCAATCCTTTTTGAGCAAGCTCATCCTGACCGTAATCATAAGTTCTCCAGATGGCACCAGCTTCAGCAATTACTTCCACTTTAGGATCACAGCTTTCAATAACCACACATCCGTTAAAAGATATTTTGTGTAACGCATGTGCAACCCCTGTCCAATCCGTATGTCCTGTCCCGGGAGTCCCTCTATCGTGTTCAGAAACATGTAGATGAAATAAATTTTTTCCTGTACTGATTATAGCTTTCTCCAGATCTTTTTCTTCTATATTCATATGATATACATCGAGCTGAACACCTATATTGGGACTATTAATATTTTTTATCAGGGCAAGTGTATCTTTGGCAGTATTTAAAAAATTTGATTCATATCTGTTAAGAGGTTCTACGGCTATATATTTTCCATGAATTGAAGCATATTTTCCAGCTTCTTTTAAGTTCTTAACACAATTGTCCCATGCTCTTTTTTTATTATCCGGATTCAGAAACTCGGGATATATACCAATTGAATAAGTAGGACCGACTATCATTTTTGCACTTAAAATACCAGCTATATCAATTACTTTTTTTATATATTCTACACCCTTCTTTTGAACATCCTCATTGATACTCATAATATTTCTGTCAGGCCCATACACTCCACAGATAACGCAATTTAGATTGTATTCTTTTAAACCTGTTTTAATGATTTTCAGATTGTTTTCAGACATATCTTCTACAGCAATTTCCACTGTATCGTATCCCATCTCTTTAATTTTTTTAAATAAATCCAGATTTTTATGAGTAAATGGCCAAATCCAGAGAACAGTATTTATCCCATAATTCATTTTTCCATCTCCTTAATTGTATCTTCGGTTCTGTTTAACACTTCATTTATGTCTTCCAGGGTATGTTGAATCGAGAAACCGTGATGGCAAGGTCTCCCTCCATAATCATGGAAGTAGACTTTTTTATCTAGCATAAGTTCATAAAATTTAAAATTCATTGCAGTGTTATTCTCAGCGCAATCCCTCCATGTTCTTACAATATCCTTTTTAATATCAAAGTAGAATCCGAATCTTGCGCCTAAGCCCTGTATTTTTATATTCAGTTTTGATCTGCTGAAAATATCTTTATAACCACTGTACAAGCTGTCGGCTAATGTATATAAATGCTTATAAAAATAGGGTTTAACAATTTCATCTACTGCCGCATTCGCGGCCATAATCGGAATTAAATGACCGGCATACGTACCACTATGTGCGCTATTTCCTATAGGCATCATGTGCTTCATTATTTCCTTTTTCCCTGCAATTATACTGAGAGGTGTCCCACCGGCAACACATTTTCCAATCGTACAGATATCGGGAATGACACCAAAATATTCCTGTGCGCATCCCGGACCTGTCCTGAAAGCAGAAAGTATCTCATCATATATAAGAAGTATATGGTTTTCTTCAGTAATTTTACGCATTGCCTGCATGTACTGAACATCAGGGACTGCACATCCTATATTGTAATTAATTGGCTCGCATATAACTGCAGCCAGATTCTCTTTGTTTTCCTTAATTGCCTTTTCTAATAATTCAATATCATTAAAGGAGATTACCCTTATATAATCCTTTATTCCCTCCGGCATACCACCTGAAGCAGGAATAGGAACAGGGCTTTCATATGAACCTGCTTTATCTAAATCCGGCCAGTAGCTGTATTGAACATAATCATGATACCCATGGAAATGAGCCTCGAATTTTATAATAACATCTTTTCCCGTATATTCTCTTGCAAGCCTGATCGCATGCATTGTCGCTTCTGTACCGGAACACGTATAGCGACAGAGCTCCGCTGCGGGCACCATCTCGCATATTTTCCCTGCAAGCTTGCTTTGATATTCAGTTTCGTAAGAACATAAAATACCCATATCAAGAGCTTTCTGTATGGCATTAACAATAGCCGGATGCTTATGACCAAATATTGATCCGCCGTGGGATGTGCACATGTCAATATACTCATTCCCGTCCACATCGATTAATGATGAGCCTTTTCCTTCTTTAAAATACAAAGGAGCTTTCAGGGCCTGAAGCCACCTGGCAGACGCCGACCCGCCGGATACCAACACATTTTTTGCGTAATCATATAACATTCTTCCGTTTTTATTATTTAGTTGAGTAGACATGTGACTTTCTCCTTTTCTTTCATTCATCATAGTTATTCCTTTATGAGAAAGCCCCTGCCCCTCACAGAACCGGATTTGTAGATATCCCACATCCAGCTCATCAATTACACTCACAACACATCTCATATCTCAATATTGAATATTACATTCTCATTCCTCTTAAGTTTGTAACACCATTGTT
>JABMQR010000131.1 GCA_013202335.1 Bacteroidota bacterium | reverse complement strand
GGTTAACCATTGGGTCGGGTAATATCCTCCATTCTTGATGTAAGCAGCAGAACTCTTTTTCTCTTCACTCTTTAAGGATATTCCATTTATGGTTATTTGTCTAGTATAATATCTTGCGCTGTAGTGCTACTATAAATAAAATAAACCTTCGCCTCCCAAGCAACAGAGAGGTTGGTTGTGGCTAACTTGGGTGGATAAATCTATGTCATCGCCATTTCTTACTCATTTCCAATCCTCACTTTGTGTCGTATTTCCTAACCCAGTTAGGATTTGTCCTAATTCATCATCTTGTTTTTCACCTTAGCCACTACCAACCATTTCTTAGCCACAAGCACTTAAGTCGTTGTAAGGTATAACAATATTTATAGTCTCGTCAATAATCACAGAATTCAAATTGTTCATACTTCTCTCCTTTGATTTTTTTTAGTCCTTACTACTCTTTACTTAGAAAATTCGCAGAAATATTCAAATCTTCTGATTATTCCTAAAAAATTTCTGTTCAAAACCTTGCACGACCTATTACTGATATGCCATATATATAGTGGGTCGAAAAGATCTGTGTTATGGTTGTTAAAGCAGAATCAATTTTGAGGAGTTTCATAATGTCTAATCTGACAGTTGTATCTTTAGGCGGATCAATTATCTCACCGGATAGTGTTGATCATGAGTTTATAAAACAATTCAGGAAAATCGTCATAGAGTTCCTGCAGGAGGATACTGCCCGGAAACTGATAATCGTAACCGGCGGCGGTGCACCGGCAAGGATTTATCAGAACGCCTGCAGAGAGATCATTGAGAACCCAAATGCTGATGACCTTGACTGGATTGGTGTTGCTGCGACTCATCTCAACGGGCAGCTTATTAAAGCGGTATTTCATGACACCTGTTTCGATCCACTGGTAACAGACCCAACCTCAGACATATCCTTCTCGGGAAAGATTCTCATAGCTGCCGGATGGAAACCTGGTTTCTCGTCTGATAACGACGCTGTGCTCCTTGCTGAAAAATTCGGAGCTGACCGGGTTGTCAATCTTTCCAACATAAAAAAAGTCTATACAGCTGATCCTAAACTTGATCCCACTGCAAAGCCCCTCGACCACATTGGATGGAATGGATTCCGGGCGATGGTTGGCGATATCTGGGTTCCTGGAACAAATGTTCCCTTTGACCCAATTGCCGCCAAGAGGGCTTCTGAGTTGGGACTGCAGGTAATTACCGCTGAAGGAAGAAATCTTAGTAATTTCAGAGAAATTCTTATCGCAGGTGAGTTTGAAGGAACAACGATCGGACCTGAATTATAGGCAGCCCGGTGTTCAGTTGATAAATCCGGTTAGGTAATGCCAAACCGGATCTGAAAAAGATGCAGGGAATGGGTTTGTTTGCGTAAAATCGGGAACCCAGTCTGTATAATCTGTATCATATAGTTCCTGAATATAACCATCTTCAATACCATACCTATCAAGCATAGCAATAATTTCTTCATACTCGGATTCTGAAATCCTCCCGGCACCACCAGTTTCAACAAACTGGACAAGAATTGAGAGCAGCACATTGTTACGGGGAAGAATCCCGGAACCCAGCCAGCTGATAACTTTCTCCGTTGATTCCACCTCGCGGGGAATTACCAGGTGCCGTACTATCGTTCCGCTTAATATATTATTACTTTTACCGAACTTCAGGCGTTTTTCTCCTGCCATAATTTTCAAAGCTTTCACAGCCTCTTCAGGATATGTCTCTGAAACGCAGAATCTTCTGCTGTGCTCTGCTGAGAGTGTTTTAATGTCGGCAAGGAATATGTCAACTACCGGCAAAAGAATCCGCAGACCTTCACCAGACTCGAATGACGAGGTATTCCAGACTACCGGGACAGTTAGCCCATTCCCCCTTGCCGCCTCGAGTCCTGCACGTATTGATGGAATAAACTGTGTGCCAGAAACCAGGTTAATATTTGCAGCACCTTCCTGCTCAAGAACCAGACATATTTTTGAAAATTCATCGGAGGAAATAGTGGTACCTATATCATTTTGGCTAATTTGCCTATTCTGACAATAACTGCAGCGCAATGTGCATCCGGTAAAGAAGATCGTGCCTGATCC
Source organism: Bacteroidota bacterium (assembly GCA_013202335.1). The sequence continues at coordinate 3,613 of JABMQR010000131.1, read as the reverse complement.
AGTAAAAGTATCTGCTGTCACGCTGATCGGTGGTTCCTCACCGCGGTGTATTCCTGCAAAAGCGACTCTCATATCCGTGCCCTGACTACAAAACCCTCTTTCTCCCGCTGTCCTGTCAACTTCACAGAAACGAGGGCATAATCTGCAAGTTTTGTAGAGATGATCATATGTTGTCATAGATTAATCTGTCTTGAATTGTTTCCTCATTCGTTTGTGTATAAGCTTGAAGACTACCTTGATAACCTCATCTCCCAGCCTTCTCCGAAAATGAACCAGCAGACTTGCATCAAAAGGAACTGCATCCTTGTATGCTTCCAGACCAATAAAATACTGCATATAATGATTTTCAGCGATCAACTCTACAATCTCTCTGTCGCTTACCCCCAGAATCTGCTGTATAACAACAGCACCAAGAGCCATTCTAAATGGTTTAGAGGGGGCTCCTTTCCCTGAAGAAAATGATTTGGCGTAAGTATGTTCCAGATCATCCCACGGGATCAGACTGCTTAACTGAACCCATCGGTTCTCATCATTAATATATCCGCCAAACGGAATATAAAATTCTTCAAACCCAAGCTGTTTTGACTGTTTTTGGTACATCCTGAAGTCCTCCGCTCCATCCATCAGCTCATAAAAGGCGGATTCTGCTGCCCTTTACCTCGCAATCTCAATTCGCGAACAGGAAACCATGCAGTTGAACGATCCGGTTGTACAGCATGTAGCAATGGTACTGGTAGTATCATACCATAGATACAAATACATTTCCATATAAGATATAATTTTAGTAAGTCCAGGCAATTAGTTGAGGATCTTTCAAAATTATGAGAAAAATACTTTTCCCCAATTTTAGATAAATCCAAATCTTTGATTTGGATCATTTTTAATAAATTGGCTCAGTTATCTGAAATATATTCCTGCGGTTATGCCGCCGGAGTAACTGTCATAACCGGTAAATACAGAAACCTGCAGGGGGTTTAATCCTATTAGCGAAATATTACAGACCATTTGGATACCGGCTGCCCAAAGGAATCTGTCAAAAAGTCCCATGTCTGCATAACCTGAAATCCTAAGATTTTTTAAAATAATCAGTTCGGCAAAGGAAGGTTTCCAGGCTGAGGGACTGAATACAAATTCAGTTGAACTAATTACATTTGCATTATAGATATCTTCAGGTAACGCTGAGCGCATATAATCACGGTTATAATAGGAAACTTTGCTGCCTCCATCTAATGGAATTCTCGAGAATAGTCTTTGAGAAAACGCAAAATCTCCCATAATCGGTACTTCCAGCCCACTCTCTCCATACAGTTCATTTCTTGAGAAATCGACAAACTGGTACCCGGCTTCAATGAAACCGCTCCCTTTTCGTTCAGTTGTACTGAGAAGTGAGTAGCGGGCACCTGCAGTAAGAAGCGATGCATCAACACCGGCGTCCCAGATTCCGGAAATTTCAAAAGATACAGGCAGGTCAACACGATTTGCTGTATCGGCATAGGGTACAGCTTCAAGAGCTGCTCTAATATAGTAGGTTCCAAAAGTATTTGAATTCCCGGATAAATCAAGAGCCTGTCGAAATCTCAATTTAGTGCGTAAAAAATAGAGAGGGGAATAGGCTGCATCAAGCTGTAAAGCAAGATCGACTGCCATCGAATCATATATATCCCAAATTCCACCTAAAGAGGCTCTTCCTTTGAGAGAACCCTTTGCACCTGCGATTCCCGCAGATACATAGATATCATCCAGCAGATAAGATGCTGTATTGGGATAAAAATTATTTTCTATACCTATATCAGCTATTACAGAACTCTTTAAAGCCACAATCCGAGAATTGTATTGGTAATTCCGCAGCTCCAGTGCTATTTGCTGCGTAAATTCATCTCTTGTTTCCCAGAGTTTCGTATTGCCTTGAGAGCTATCAAGCAGCTTCAGATTTGGAGACATATCCTTTGCTGACTGGTACCCGGCATCAGATATTTCCTTAAGACTCGCAAAATCCATAAATGAGAACTGTTCCACACTGCAGCGGATAAGGAGCGGATCGAAATCTTTAATTTGCCGAATTCCCGTCCGGCTTTTATTAATATCCATTGCAACATTTAGTATTGTTAACGGGTTTTTCAGATTAAGGTTCGGATTCTGATAAAATGTGGTTGAGGCTATCACCTGGTCAGTATATTGATAGGCTGCATTTAGCGGAACGAGATTGGATATTCCCCCGTCAATCAGCAGTCGGTCTTTGTACTGAATCGGTGAAAAGTAGACCGGCAAGGCATAGGCCGCCTCCATTACCGTATAGAAATCACCTTCGGTAATCCTGATCTCTCTTTTTTCGATAAGATCCTCACAAATAACCATAACGGGAATTGGGAGATCAGCCAAATCAAGCTCACCAAGATATTGATGTATGAGGCTGGTAAACAAACTTACATTCAGCAGCCCTCCGGAAATCGGCAGAGACAGCTGAAACAGATTTCCAATGTCGGTGGATTCAATCAGCTCATAAATTTGGTCCGGGGACAGACCCGCACCATAGAGTAATCCTACAATAGAACCCATTGAGTTTGATACGATAAAATCGGGAATTATACCCGCCTCTTCCAGATATCTAAGAACGCCAATGTGTGCAAAGGCACGTGCCGAACCTCCTGAAAGCACCAATCCTACAGGTTCACGGGTTCCGCCGGTCAGCGATTCGATTCGTTCAATGAAATTTTCTTCACCATATATGATTGGGATATCCATGTTAAATATAGCGTCTGAATCATCGGCGAAAAGGATAACTCCGGAAGTGAGGAACAATACAGCAATTAATAGTATAGATTTATATGACAAGCGGGAAATTTGTTTCATTATTGATGTATTCCTGTTTATTATGAAAGCGTTTAGAAAGAAATTCCCCTTTGCATTAAAAGGAAAAGATTATTTAAATGTAACAGCGGTCCCATAGACCATGACTTCGGCTGCACCCTGCATAACATTACTTGTTGCATAGCGAATATTAATTACTGCATCAGCCTTCAACTCTTCAGCTTCCCTTACCATACGTTTGGTTGCTATTGCTCTGGCTTCATTCAACATTTCGGAGTATCCTTCCAGCTCTCCGCCTATAATGGTTTTAAGACCGGCCATGATATCTCTTCCTATGTTCTTTGATTGAATGGTTGCCCCCTTCACAACTGAGATAGTTTCAATTTCCTTACCGGAAATAAAATCAGTATTTACTAAGATCATCAGAATCCTCCTCTTTTATCTCTTTATGTCTTTTTATCAATAGATAGCCCATGGCAACAATCAACGAAAAGAGTACCAGTGCTCCAATCACCTTATAGATACCAGGGATTTGCAGCATAAGTACAAATCTAATATATAGCGTTACCAGTGCAATGAATACCAATGTAATAAAAGTCGGAGCGATCATCTTACGCATGAGGAGCCTCCTGGAAACATATTTCAACAGCTTCTTATAATAAAAAGTATATACCGGAAAATCTGCTTGCTTCCCTGTAAAGTAATTTGTCCGTTTTTTTTCATATTTTTATATCTCCAATAATGCAGGGATTTTGAAACTAATCCCTAACTCATCAATAAGTGCTTCTAATGGTGATTTACCGCC